>CAIZYO010000062.1 GCA_903937225.1 uncultured Chloroflexota bacterium
GCGGAAGGGATAACGACCCGTGGGCTGATGATCTCTACGTATCGCGCCGCTCGTGCAAATTGAGCGGCACGCTTCTTCTTCGCGAACGCCTGTTTGGCGCGTTCAGGGAGCTCGTAGACCATTGGATACCAGATCGCCCCGCTGAACTGAAGTAGGCAGATGTCGATAGCCCCCTGTACCAAGAGGCGATCGGGATCAATGGGACGGCTGTCATTCAGGTTCAGAACGCGCTCTTTCCCGTCATCTACGAGTAAGGCTGAATCGCCAATCGGGCCGTCCGTAGGCGCCGTCAGCGCCTCAACCACGATCGTCAGGCCATTGTGGTGTACCGGAACCCCAGATGCGGTCTCGATGAAGGAATGGAACCCGAGGCCCACCAGCGCCTCCCTAAGCTCAGGGAGCGGGTAGGCGGGGAGAATGACGGTGGCATCCTTGTTGCACCAGCGAGCGAGCCACTCAGGGTCAAAATGGTCTCGGTGGAGATGGCTGATGTAGAGGTAGTCGGTCGCCCCAAGCGCCGCATGATCGAGGCCGTCGTTTCGCGGGTATGGGAACCAGCCTGCGTAATACGCCGGATTAAACCACGGGTCACAGAGGATAGAGCCGTGCGCGGTATGGATCTTCACGCCAGCTTGAGCGATGAATTCGATCCGCATGGGGAAGAGGATACGCGTTTGCCGTCCCGTTCGTGCTCATTCCCACCATATCTTCGTCACATAACTATCATTATCGGAAGCACTAGGGGGAGCAGCCATGAGGCCAGTTAACCCACCCGCCTCAGCTACAGCACTCGTCCGATCGCCCGCCGCTTCAGCGCTTGCAGCGCCTTCGCAACCTCAACTGGGGCAAACCCTGTGACGCGGAGCGCCGCGTCTTCATATGCAACCTGAATACCGGTCTTGGCTCGAAGCGCCTCAACCTCGCCAACCACCCCGTATGGCAGTTCGAGATCCACCGCGACCCCTTGTCGCTGTAGGAGCGCCTCAAGTTCGGCGCGGAGCTGCGGGAGTCCCTCCCCTGTTGCGGCCGCCACCTTGATCGCCCCCTCAATGAGCGCCGCCGCATTCGGGCGATCGCACTTGTTGGCGACCGCAATCCGCGGCTTCTCGTCAACGTTCAACTCTTCCAGGACCTCCTGAACCGTGGCCCGGTGCTCTGCCCAGTGTCGATCCGAAGCGTCAATGACCTCAAGGAGCAGATCGGCGCGCTCAACCTCTTCAAGCGTTGCACGGAAGGCATCGACGAGCTGGTGTGGCAACTTATGGATGAAGCCTACGGTGTCCGTGAGGACGGCGTGGGCACCACTCGGTAGTTTTAGCCGTCGACTGGTTGGGTCGAGTGTCGCAAAGAGCCTATCTTCCGCAAGCACCTCCGTGCTTCCCACAAGGCTGTTCAGCAGCGTTGATTTACCCGCATTGGTGTACCCAACAATTGCGACAGTAGGCACCCCGCCCGCGGCCCTTGCCTTTGCGCCAGTCTCTCGACTGCGTCGAACCTGGTCAACGCGCGCCTTCATGAGAGCAATCCGATCACGAATCAACCGTCTGTCAGTTTCAAGCTGTGATTCGCCCGGTCCTCGCGTGCCGATGCCACCACCAGTGCGCGAAAGGTGCGTCCAGAGTCGTGTGAGGCGCGGAAGTTGATACTCCAACTGCGCAAGTTCCACTTGAAGACGACCCTCATGGGTGCGTGCATGCATCGCAAAGATGTCAAGGATCAGGCGGCTGCGATCAATCACTTTCACTTCAAGGATCTCTTCTAGCCCGCGCTGCTGGGTTGGCGAGAGCTCGTCATCTGCGATCAGAAGCGTGAATCCAGTCTCAACCTTCGCAGCGAGGAGTTCACGGGCCTTCCCTGCGCCAATGTATGTGTCTGGGTCTGCGTGACGCCGCTGCTGCCACTCTGCACCAACAATCTCAGCTCCCGCGGTGCGCGCGAGGCTGGCAAGCTCTTCAAGACTGTCAACCGCTGGCCAGCCAGCATCTTTGCCGGTATCCACGGCGATGAGGAAGGCGCGCTCTACTGGCGGTGCAATCGAGATTGGTGCTCGCTTTTGTCGCACCCTCTTCTCCCCCACCTACTCGCCACCCTGCTCAATCAAGCTGCGCGCAATGGGGTAAAGAGCTGCCGCAACTTCTTCGGGAGTTTGGAGTCCACCCGCGGTAATCGTGTGCGTGATTGGCTCTCCGCGGTACCACGTGCGCTGGCGGCGCGCGTAGGCCCAGCTTCGCCCTGACGAGTGCGTGACCGCCTTCTCTTCGCTGATATCGCCCGCGAGATACTGCAGCGCCTCGCGATACCCAATCCCTGAAAGCGCGGGCGTTCCCGCTGGGAGTCGTGCTGCGAGCGCCTTCGCTTCGGCAACAAGACCTCCAGCAAACTGTGCTGCCGCTCGCTCCGCGATCTTGGTCCGGTGCGCTGCAAGGTCAGGCTCATCGAGGAGAACATATGCGTTCGGACCTGACCACGGCTCCTCTTCTGTTGCCATAGAGTCACCACCCAACTGAGCGATCTCAAGCGCGCGGAGGATTCGCCGCGGGCTCGCATTCGCAACGGCATCTGCCGCCGCCGGGCTGAGCCCACGGAGCTGCGCCTCAATGTGCTCTCGCCCTTCCTCCGCTAGTTCACGCTCTAGCCGTACTCGAAGCTCTGGGTCATGTGGTCGTGCGCCACCCGTAAGGAATCCGCGCAGGAGCCCGCGATGATAGAGGCCGGTGCCACCCACAGCGATTGCGATCTGTGGCGTTTCACCATCAGATGTACCCGCCGCAGCCTCACGCGCGATCGCGAGCCAGTCATACAGCGTGAAAGGCTGATCCGCCTCCGCAACATCGATACCAGCGTGAGGTCGTGCCGCAAGGACTTCCGCCGGTAACTTGTCCGTCCCAATGTCAAAGCCTCGGAACACTTGTCGCGAGTCCGCGGAGATCAGCACCGCACGTGCGCCATCCCGCTCAAGCAACTCAGCGAGTGCAAGCACAGCCGCGCTCTTCCCAACTGCCGTTGGGCCCGCAACCGCGAGGAGGGGCGTTGCCCGCTCAGCGGGCGTAATCAACCGCCCGCGTCTCGCGAATCACCGTGACACGAATCTGCCCAGGGTACGAGAGCTGCTCCTCAATACGCTTCACCACGTCCCGTGCAATCTCTCTGGCACGATCGTCATCCACGCTGTCTGGGCGGACGAGAATGCGAACCTCCCGCCCCGCTTGAACCGCATATACCTTCTCTACGCCTTCGAAGCTCATCGCGATGTTCTGTAGATCCTCAAGCCGACGTAGATGTGCTTCGGCCTGATTGCCGCGCGCTCCAGGGCGTGCGGCGCTGATCGCATCCGCGACCTGCACGATCGGTGCCTCACGTGCGGTGCACTCAACTTCCTGGTGATGCGCAGCGATCGCATTGACGATCCCCTCAGGCATTCCGTGCCGACGTGCAAGATCTGCGCCGATCGCTGCGTGGGTGCCTTCAATCTCGTGATCAAGCGCCTTCCCAATGTCGTGGAGGAGCCCGCCGACCTTCGCCGCGCGAATATCCATGCCAAGCTCCCCTGCAACGGCACCTGCAACCTGCGCAGTTTCAATCGAGTGCAGCAGCACATTTTGTCCGTACGAAGTACGCCACTGCAGCCTTCCAAGGATGCGGAGCAGTTCAGTTGGGATTCCGGTCACGCCAACTTCGAGCGCAGCCTCCTCGCCATTCTTGAGCGCGGTGGCATCAACCTCGCCCTGCGCCTTTTCGACAATCTCTTCAATGCGTACTGGGTGAATTCGGCCATCTTGCATCAGCCGTTCAATGGTGACTCGTGCAACTTGGCGTCGTACCGGATCGAAGGAGGAGAGCGTCACCTGCATCGGTGTCTCATCAATGAGCAGCTCAACACCGGTAGCGGCCTCGAGTGCGCGGATGTTGCGCCCCTCGCGGCCGATCAGACGCCCCTTCATCTCTTCGCTGGCGAGCTTGATGTGCGTCACAGAGTGCTCCGTGCTGTGATCCGCGGCGACCCGCTGCATTGCCGTCAAGATCATGTCTCGTGCACGATCCGCGGCCTCTTCAGAAGCTCGGCGCTCAAGGGTTACGCGCAGGCGCTGTGCCTCAGTCTCCGCCTCTTCTGTTAGTCGTACGAGGACCTCTTTGCGTGCCGCTTCAGCGTCAAGTCCCGCCACTTCAGCAAGTCGCGCGTTCACAGAGGCTCGTGCCGCATCAAGGTTCGCCGCCTCTTCGAGGAGGCCGCGTTCACGTTCCGCAATAGAAACCTCGCGCTCAGCGAAGAATGCCTCTCGCTCCCCGAGTGCCACCTCCCTTAGGCGCGAGCGCTCCGTTTCAGCCGTGATCTGTTCTCGCTCTTGGCGAAGGCCGTCCTCAGCTGCGACGCGCATCCGAGAGATCTCCCCCTTTGCGGAGATGATCAGTGCGCTCTGCTGCTGCCGCGACTCCTCCACGATACTCCGGGCTCGAACGGTTGCCGCACGGATCCCAGCCGCGGCGATGAACTGACGAATGAGAACGCCGAGTAGTACGCCGAAAACGGCGGCAACGACGGGGATAACCCCGTTAAAGTCTTCCATTGGTCCCTCTTGTCAGCCGTGCTCCGCGGGCTGACGCGCGGTAATTGGTCACTTGACCAGCCAACTGGCTGGGGTCTGAAGGCTACGGCTTTGGCTACGCGCGGTCAAACGCCTCGTGAAGCCCCTCAGGGGGCTTCAGCAAAGCATCTAGGGGGCTATGAGAGGGCATCAATCCGCCTCGTCTAGCCCCTTAATCCGCCTCGCCTAACCCCTCAGGGGGCTGGAGGGGAACGCTCCCCTCCCCCGCCCCAGCAACACGCTCACGCGCGATACGCCAGGAGAGCCCCGATGGGAATCCGCGCCGCGCAAGCGCCTGGGCCACGCGCTGCACTTCGGCACGAACATCGCCCCCACGAAGGCGCACCTTTGCAGCTGCCGCATAGGCGGCACGCTCCTCGGCGCTGAGCGGTGTCTGCTCCCATTCGCGGAGCGGCTCCCCTTCCGCTTCGCCTGAGCGCTCTGCGAGTACACGGACCGCAATCTCATCAGGGACACCGCGTCGACGTAACTCTTGCGCCAGTGCACGATCACCACGCTGTCGAGAACGGTCGCGCGATTCAACCAACGAACGCGCGAGACGTTCGTCGTCAATGATGCC
>CAIZYO010000063.1 GCA_903937225.1 uncultured Chloroflexota bacterium
AACCTATGGGATAAGACGGGCACCCTCACCACCGGATCACTCCAACTCGCCGCACTCCGACCGCATCCAGGCGGTCCGTTCGCTAACGATCCCGACGCACTCCTCCGCGCCGTCGCCGCGGCAGAGGCGCGCTCCGAGCATCCGCTCGCGCGCGGCGTGGTTGCCGCAGCATCTGCACGCGCCATTGCGCTTCCAACCGCAACGGACGTTGAGCTGGTACCCGGCCGCGGCCTTCGCGCAACTGTTGACGGTCGCCGCCTTGAAATCGGCAACAAGGGCATGTTTAGCAGCAGCGAAGCAACAGCACTTGACGCGTGGGCGAGCGAGGCGGCGGAATCCGGTGCAACACCGCTCTACGTCATCGCAGACGGCGCACCCGCTGGCATCATCAGCCTCGCCGATTCGGTTCGACCTGAATCTGCCGCCGCCATTCGTGCACTCGCTGATCGCGGCATCAGCTCGTGGATCGTCTCTGGCGATCGTCAAGAGGTGGTGAACGCCGTCGCGAACGCCGTCGGCGTGCCCCTTAATCAAGCACTCGGCGGGATCTTGCCGAGCGGCAAGGCCGATGTAGTAGAACGCGTCCGCGCCACACACGGCAGCGTGGGAATGGTGGGTGACGGCATCAACGACGCCCCCGCACTCGCCGCCGCCGACGTTGGCATTGCGGTGGGTGGCGGCACCGAAGTGGCAAGTGAAGCGGCCGCCGCAACACTCTCCAGCGGCAGCCCGAGCGCCGTCCCGGCCCTGGTGGATCTGGCTCGCGCCACGACACGAACGATTCGCCAGAACCTCGCCTGGGCGTTCGGCTACAACCTGCTCCTCGTCCCACTCGCCGCCGGCCTCGCCCTCCCAGCATTCGGCATCGGCCTTGACCCCGCCCTCGCCGCCGCCGCGATGGGCCTCTCCAGCGTCAGCGTGGTCGCCAACTCCCTGCGCCTGCGGAGGCTCAAGCTCACCTCCTAACGCGCCGCATTGGAAATGCGGTTTGGGGGCAACCCCATCGAGGGTTCGAATCCCTCTCTCTCCGCCATCACTTCCCGCACGAAACGCCACCATTCCGTAGTTCGGGACGGTCTCCTCATCGACGCCGCCGTGGCGAGCGCCTACCTGGAGACGCGGTACAAATAACTGAGCAGTACCCCCAATAAGTGAGTGCTCTTCGTGTAGGATTACACCATTCGTTGGCCACAAAAAGAAACAGGTGTTATAGACCATGGATCGGGACGCAACTCTTTCACCTCGTACAATCCACTCTCTGTATCTGTCCGTAGGGACGGAGTGGTGCGAAAGTTGAAGGTGGCAAACCGACGCGAGTAGAGCGCAACTGGGCCTAAGTCAAAGTAGCATCTGAAGTTATAGGAGAAGATCATGGCATTCCTGATCGGCCTCGCTCTTGCAATTTCCACGGGAGACATCCTCTTTGGAATCCTGTCAGGGGCGGCTTGGGCCAGCTTCGCGCACTCCCTGATCGGCATTGTTGTGGCGTTGGTGGCCATCGGCGGCCTGGCTGGCATTTTCGGGATTAGCCTCTAGCAATTCTGCGCCGTGCCACACCGTTGGCACAGACCCCCTGATACAATCCTCCTGTCACCTTGGTGGTGACGCGCATCGAGAGCACCGGAGAGATTCAGCTCGACGAAGGTGCGGCAACCAACGGATCCCCAACCCGGGGGCCGGAACGGTGCCAACGCTGAT
>CAIZYO010000064.1 GCA_903937225.1 uncultured Chloroflexota bacterium
AGCGAATGGAGCCTTCGCGTCGGGCAAGGTAGAGCTCGCCAGAGTTTGCGAGCATTTCGAGCGCCGCGCGATGCGCGGGGGTTGGGCCCCATTCCCAGTCGACTAGTTTCGACGGACCAAAGTCACTCGCGCTTAGGGCGCCTTCGCTGGTGATTCGCGACATGATCGTCTCCGCCCACGGCTTTAACTTCTTGTAGGTGCCGTCACTCCAGAATCGTTCGCGTCGTCCGTCCGCAGGACGGCGGTAGTACGGCAGTTCACTCGTGGGGATGATCACGAGCACACCGTTGTACTGCTCAATCAGCGCGCGCTTCGCCGGCACGCTCGCGTAGAGCAGCTCATCCACCCAGCGCGGCTCAAAGCCATCAATACGTGCGTGACAGACCAGTTCATGGCTGCGGCCAGCGAGATCAACAGGATCAAACTGCAGCGAACCGAGTCGCTCGATCAGCGCAAGTACTGATCCGCGACTTGCAGGGAGTGAGCGTGGTGGGAGGAGCATGTGTCGCTCGGCGAGAAACCGTCGTGCAGCGGCACGCGAGATCTTCATGGAAGGCGCGCGGCCACCGCTCACGATGGGCGTTCGCTCACAGAAACCTCACGCGCATGAGCTGCGCGAATGAGTGCTTCGTAGGTGATGGGGAAGACATCAAGGTGGGTGCCGCAGGCGGCCCAGAGTTCACCCCGCGATGAGAGTCCAGCATCCGCGAGAACTATTGGCGCGGCGTATTCAGGCGCTGGCGTGTGTCCAAACGGAGGGATGCCGCCAATGACAAAGCCAGTGAACGCACGAGCCTCATCGGCCGTGGCACGACGAACCTTCTCTTCTTGCGCGAGGCTGAGTGCGCGGGTGAGGGCGGTGAGATCAACGCGATCTGCTCCCGATACCAGGCAGAGCACGCCGCGCGTCTCCGCTCCTCCCTCAATGGAGAAGACGAGACTCTTGACGATCTGCCCAACCTCAACACCGAGCGCGGCCGCAGCTTGTGCCGCGGTAGCGGTGCTCTCCGCCATGGCTTGAGGGTGCACGTCGACCCCGGCGTCGCGGCCCGCCGCAACAACTCGCTCAGTGAACGCACGTCGCTTCGCTAGATCCATGCGTGCATCCTAGCCTCAGTGTGCGGTGCCACCCGCCTTGATGGTGCGACTTCGCGCGGTCACCATTGCGGCAACCCCAGCTATCACGATGCCGCCACCAAGCACGATCTGGGCGGAGATCGGCTCCGCAAGGATCAGCCCACCTGCGATCACGGCAACGACTGGGTTGACGTAGGCATAGGTTGAGACGAGTCCAAACGGCGCAACGCGGAGGAGCCAGGTGTAGACGTTGTAGGCGAAGAGGCTCCCAACCGTCGTTAAGTAGAAGAGTGCAAAGAGGACGTCTGGTCCGATCGTCTCAGTTCGGATCTGCGCCGGCTCACCAAGGAGCACGGCAACGATCGCGCCACCAGCGCTCCCCGCGAGCATTTGGATCGTGACGGCGACGCGTTGATCTGGTGGGGTGGCTGCACGTCGCTGGCTCCAAATTGATCCGCCACCCCAACTCAACGGACTGATGAGGATGCAGGCGAGGCCAAGTGGATCGAGCCCTGCACCATCGGTACGCGGCGAGATTAGGATTGCCACACCCACGATGCCGATCACGATGCCGAAGAGTGTGAGTGGCGCAATGCGGTCCTTATAGACAACTCGGCCGATCAGGGCGACCCAGATGGGGAGGAGGGCGATGAGAAGCGCGGTGATGCCTGATGGGATGGTCTGCTCGCCGTACGAGGTGACCCCAAGCCCTCCAACGTTTAGTGCGAGGCCAACGATCACCTGGTCGCGAATCTGTGCGCGCGTCAAGCTGCGTAGTGCTGGTCGTGCCACCACGGCGACGATCGCGAGCATCACCGCACCAGCTAAGGCGAAGCGGAGTGCGACCATGGAGAACGGGGGGATGGCGCTCCCTGCAGATGGGTCAACAACAACGCGGATTGCAAGGTATGTGGTCCCCCAGACGATGTAGATCGCGAGCATCCCGAGTGCAATGGCAAGCGGGGAGGCTGAGGTCAGGCGCGCACTGGAAGACATGCGCAGATGATACTCGTTTCCTCGCGTATCCTTCTGCGATGCGTGGCTCACGACTCCCCTGGATTCTCCTCGTCGCGGTCTCCGCATTTGGCTACGGATCAGGTCCGCTCTTTGCAAAGTGGATCTATCCCACCGGGTTCGACTGGCTCGATCTTCTCGCCTGGCGTCACTTCCTCGCCGCAATCTTCCTTGGCGTGATCGTGCTTGCACTCCCAGCAGGTCGAGCGGCGCTGCGTTCACTGTCGCCGCGGCGCGCACTCTCTGCGCTCGCAATCGGCGCGCTCTTCGTTGCGAACGCCTCAACCTACTTTGCGAGCCTGATCTGGATTGACGCCTCCCTCGCCGGACTGATGACGTATGCGTACCCAGCGATCGTGGCAGTCCTATCCATCTTCTTTGCGCACGCACCATCAGGTTTGCGACCTTGGGTGGCACTCGGGATCGCCACCACTGGCGTGGCACTCGGCGTTGGAGGGATTTCCGCGGGGGAGGAGCCGGCGCTCATCGGACTCGTCCTTGGTGTTGCCTCACCCATCATCTACAGCTGCTACATCATCCTTGCCGCTCGTCTGGGCGGCGAGTCAAAGCGCGGCACCGGATCAAGCCGCGGTGGCGGGATTCCGCCGCTTGCTGCGGTTCCACTCAGCCTCGCTGGCACAGCGCTCGGCGTCTTCGCGCTGCGGCTCCTCACCGGACGCGACCTGCTTCCAATGCCGATCCCAAGCGATGCGCTCCTCCCAATCATCGGCGTAGCCACCATCGCTGGAATTGTGCCGATCGGTGCCTTCTACGCTGGCGCACAGCGCCTCGGCGCCGCACGCGCCGCGCTCGTCAGCACCGTGGAGCCGATCTTCACGATCGTTGCCGCAGGGCTCATCTTTGGAGAGAGCCTCACCGCCATCCAGCTCCTGGGTGGCGCCCTGATCTTGGGGGCCGTCCTCGTGGCCGAGTGGGGGGCGATCCGACCGAGTGCCCCAGCGCGGAGATAAAGTTAACGCGCCGTTTACCTGGCGGTAGCAGGCTGTTCACACGTCCCACAGAGGATGTGCGTGCGCCCTCAATTCATGGCGAGCCAGGGGCGCCTCGCCAAACAGGTAGGAGTGACGATGAGTCTCGTAAAGAGCATTCGCGTCAGCATCGCCCTCGCCCTCGCGCTCACCGTGAGCGTCAGTGGCGTTGCGTACGCAGCTGACCCATCCATCGACGCGAACGCGGCCGGAAAGATTGAAGGCTCCGGCGCAACATTCCCTTGGAACCAGTACACAGACTGGTTCAGGTCCTTCACCGATGAGAACACCGAGGGGACGCCAGTCACGACCGGCACGTCACTCGCCCAGTTCCACCCGAGCAACTCCACAGCCAGCCTCGTGCTGAACTACACCGGTGGCGGTTCGGGCGCAGGAATCTCTAACTTCTTCGGCGCAGCTCGAGTTTCGCCTACACAAATGTTTTCTGGTTCGGACTCTGTGCTTTCAAGCTCGCAGCGCGCATCCATTGAAGCGACTGACATCGGCAAGAAGTACTCGGTGATCCCAGCGATCACGGGTCCGATCTCCGTTGTCTACCGCATTGACGGCCTTAAGACGTCTGCTGGTGCTGCAGCAACGCTGCGCCTCAACGGATCGGTAGTGTGCGGAATCTACTCTGGTTCCATCAAGAAGTGGAACGACGCAAAGATCAAGGCACTGAATCCAACGGTCGCCAACCTGCCGAATGCAAACATCAATGTGGTCGGTCGATCCGATAGCTCGGGCACCACGTTCGTGTTCGCTTCGTACCTTGGTAAGGCATCGAGCGCAGCTCAGAAGAATTGCGGATACCAGAGCAACTTCACCTCGTCGACCGAGGCAAACTTCAATGATGCAGCAGGCACCTTCCTCCCTGCCTCCACAGCGCCTGGTACATATTTCTCGGCAATCCGAACGGCGAATGGCGCCTCGGCGATCACCGGGAAGCCAGGTAACGGCGGTATTGCACCGTACGTGAAGGCGACGAACCTCTCAATCTCGTACGTTGAGTCGTCATACGCTTCAAAGTACGGCTTGAAGGAGGCTGCGCTCGCTGCAAAGACGAAGCGAGGCGCTACGACGGTCTACCTGAAGGCAACAACAGCCTCAGTGACCTCTGCGCTGAACAACTCTGTCGTCAAAGAGGATCCGATCAACCCAAGCTCAAGCTACGTACAGCCAGTCTTCGCGGCTGGTGTGAACTCTTATCCAATCGTTGGTTACTCATGGTGGCTGATCTATCACGAGTACAACAACGCAAATGGCGTAACGCTCGGACAGGTTCAAGGGATGATCGCCTTCATGGAGTGGGCGCTCACCGATGGACAGAAGTCGACGTACCTCTACAAGGGGTACACGCCAGTCCCGGCAGCCGCACGAACGAAGGCGATTGCCGAGCTCAAGAAGATCACCTTCAACGGACGAGCCGTCTGGCCGTGATCTAGCGCTGTTCTGACAGGCGCTGGGGGCGGGCCAGGCGGTCCGCCCCCAGCGTATTCTCTGGCCAGATCAGCCGGTACGTGATGTGAGTCAACGCATGAGAGTTAGGGAGGGGGGTTCAAACTTGGCAACGCTAGAATTCCACCGAGCTCGAAGCGGTGCGGCCGATCCTCTCTTCCGCCGCCTGCTCGGCGCAGGTGCCGCAGTTGGCGGACTCCTTCTTCTAGTGATCACGGGCTACCTGATCATCAACACTCTTCCACTCTGGGCCATCCAGAGTCCGTTTAGCTTCATCAGCACCACGGCATGGATCACGGGTATTGAACAGGCGGACGGCACCACCCTCGAGGTCTACGGAGCCGCTTCGGCACTCTTTGGAACCGCGGCCACAAGTTTGATCGCGGTCCTCTTCGCAGCACCGATCGGCATCCTTGGCGCGATCTATCTCGTTGAATTCGCACCGAAGCGACTTGCCATCCCGCTGACGTTCCTTGTGGAGCTAATCGCTGCGATCCCATCGGTTGTGTTCGGCCTTTGGGCGCTCGGCGACCTTTCTATTCGACTTCGCGACTCTATTGAGTGGTGGATCGCCTCCACACTCGGTCAAGTGATCCCGTGGCTCGCTGAGGATCCGGGGTCACCTGCGGCAGACAGCGTCTTCCGCGCAGGATTCCTGCTCGCGATCATGATCCTGCCGATGATCGTTGCCGTCAGCCGTGAGTTCCTTCGCTCGGTCCCAATCTCGTTACGTGAAGGCTATATCGGCATGGGCGCTACCAAGTGGGAGGCAATCCGCAATGTGGTCGTGCCAACCGCCCGCGTCGGACTGATTGGTGCCGTTCTGCTTGCCCTCGGACGTGCGATCGGCGAAACAATTGCGGTCACCATGGTGATCGGCAACGCCGAAGGGATTCCAGGGAGCCTCTTCCTGCCAGGGAACAGCGTGGCGGCGAAGATTGCCGGCAACATTGGCGAAGCGTCAACTGAGGTGCAACTTTCCGCACTGGTGGCACTCGGTCTCGCCCTCTTCCTCCTCTCGTTCGTCATTAGCTTGGTTGTTCGAATCTCGCTTCGACGGTTTGCGGCGATTAAGGCGGTCTCATGAGTCGGCCGGCGGTGACCGTGCGCGAGGCGCTCCTTGAGCCAGGAGCACGTGACCTGAGGCGAGCGCGCACTGATTGGATCATGCGGCGAGTGGTTGAGTTCGCCGCGTTCCTTGCGGTCCTTCCGCTCTTTGCACTGGTTCTCTTCGTGACCTTGCGCGCGCTGCCGTGGCTAAGTCCTGAATTCTTCTTCAACAATCCGCTCGACACCCAGCCAGGAATCTTCAACGCGATTATTGGCTCGCTCCAGATGTCCGCGCTCGCCCTCCTGATCACTGGACCGATCGGGATCGCTGGTGGCGTCTATCTGAGTGAGTTTGCCTCCCCTCGCGTTTCTTCCATTGGAGAGATGGTGATCGACATCTTACTTGGCATTCCGAGCATCGTTGCAGGGCTCTTCGCATTCCTCTTGCTGGTTCCCATCCTCGGGTTCTCTGGCTGGGCCGGCTCGCTCGCACTGAGTGTGCTGACGCTTCCAATTGTGATGCGCACCACGCAGGAGGTGATGCGACTCGTCCCGCCGTCCATTCGCGAAGCGTCACTCGCGCTCGGAATTCCAGTCTGGCGCACCACACTCCTCGTCACCCTTCGTACCGCTCTCCCTGGGATCCTGACCGGACTCGTGCTGGCTGCAAGCCGCGCACTCGGGGAGACGGCGCCGCTGATCATGACGGCGAAGGGGACGAACGCATCGAACTTCCTCGACTTTGGCACCACGATGAATGCGATGCCGCTGGTGATCTTCAGGTATGCGGAGGCGGCGGACGATCGGACCATTGGGCAGGCGTGGGCGACTGCGCTCGTGCTGATGGTGATCGCCCTCGCACTCAACGTGATCGTGCGATGGCGCACCATTGA
>CAIZYO010000065.1 GCA_903937225.1 uncultured Chloroflexota bacterium
ACGCACCCCCATTGCCACCAGCCTGGACAACGCTGTCGTCTTGGAGGGGCCAGGCGAATACGAAGTCAAGTCGGTGCTCATCACCGGCATTCGTAGCTACCGCGATGGCCATCGTGGCGGCGCAGCGCGACATAACACCGTCTTCTACGCAGAGATCGACGGCATCCACGTCGTGCACCTCGGCGACCACGCCGAAGGGTTTTCAACGGATCAGATCAAAGAGCTTCCAGGCGCGGATATTGTGCTCATCCCAGTTGGGGGAGAGCTGAGCGCTGAAGCAGCATCGGCGCTCATCAACCAACTCGGCCCCAAGATCGTCATCCCAATGCCAATGACCGATGACGTGGCAAAAGCGAACGCCGCCGTCAAGGCCTTCTGCAAGGAGGAGGGGCTCACCACACCGCCAACCGCGCAACCAAAACTGACGATCACGATCTCAGGTCTCCCAGAGGAGACGACCACCATCGTGGTGGAGCCACGTGGCGAGGCCTTCGGCGCTGAGTAGCCCCTGTCTCGCCGCATAGGGCGAGACAGACTGATGGCACAACTCCTTGATCTAATCTCACGGAGCGGCGCGTCAGCGCCACAACACACGGAGGGCGCACATGCATGACGGAGATTTTGGCGGCGGTGATGACTTTGGTGGTGTTGACGACCCCGGTGGCGACGGTGGGCCGCTCGACCTAAACAACAACGGGACTGGACTTGATGAGTTCGTCCTCTTCGCGGCGATCACTGAGGATCAACGACGACGCGAAGAGAAGCGCGCGGCAAAGGCCGCACTCGCTGACGAGAAGAAGGTGGCGAGTTCGTCTGGCTGTCTCTTGCCACTTGTTGCAGTTGCGCTGCTGGTGATGCTGCTCGCTATCTAGAGAGTCGGGATTCAATCGTCGCGCGCTGCCAGCCGCCACGAATCTTTAGGCTGTTCGGATCGCCCCCCGCACGCAGCGCAGCGTCTGGTACGAGCCCCACAATCTCACTCTCGCCGAGCTGAACGCCGAGCGCACGCGCCTCACGCTCCGCACGATCACGGATGCTGTGCAGTGTGATTCCCGCTTTGGCAGCGCCAATCACGTCGTGCAGATTCATTGAGAGCTGTGCGCTGTGAACGCTTGGCAGCGCAAAGCCGAGCGCTTGCAGGTTCGGCACTCCTCCGGATGCACTGCCTCGCATTGATGCGGCAGCGCTCCGTGCCGCACGGAGGAGTTCTGCCTCTGGCGCACCCGTAAGTTCAATATTCCATGCCGCCATCAGTGGACGAACGCCGACCGCAACAGCGCCGGCAGTGATGTGCGGCGCTGCGGGACCCTCATCAGGTTCATGCGCTGGATTTTGCTGACGTGTCGCAAGGTCCTCGAATCCACCGCGTCGAATCTCTGGAAGCGCGCGTCGCGCCTCAGCGCGCGCAACCGCGCCGTAGAAGTGCACTGAGATGTCGAGGTCTGCGGCGAGTGCACGACCAAGCGTGCGCGCTGCGGCGATTGCGCCGCGCTCGTCACCGGCGGGACCAAGCGGCACGATTGGGACCACGTCGATCGCGCCAATACGTGGATGGACGCCGCGGCCAGCACCGCTTTTTGCAGGTGACGCAAGGTTGATCGTTGCCACCGCAAGCCGCGCTAGCGCGCGTGTTGCAAGGATGAGAGCGTCTGCTTCACCTACGTAGGTGTAGACGCTTCGGTCATGGTCAGCGTCGTGGTGAACGTCGAGCAGGTGCACGCCTGGCGAGCCTGCGACCACTGACGTAAAGGCGGCGAGGATTGATGCGTCTCGCCCCTCGCTGACGTTCGCAACCACCTCATACGGAGGGAGCACTGAGGGCACGCGCCCGTTCACTCCAGGACTCGGCGCATCACGGGCCAGCGTCCATCCGGCCCAGTGGCCGCGACGGCAAAGCCGAGACGCTCCCAGAAGCGTTGCGTCGCCGAGGAGGTGGCCTCCGTATCGAGCGCCGCCGCCGTGGCAGGCTCTTCTGGGTACGCCTCTACCGCGGCGAACCCTGCGCCACTTAGCCGCGTCAGCACTCCTTCAACAAGCGCACTCCCCAGCGCACTCCCACGCGCCGCGGGGACCACAGAGATGCACGTCACCACCGCGGGCGGTGGCGTCGAAGGGAGATCTGGATAGCGATCTCGAAGTCGTTGCGCGCGAGGAAAAGCAGAGATTGGGCCCGCCTGGCAGTACGCCACCGCCTCGCCCTTCGCAAGCAGAATCCACCCCATTGGTCCACTGATTGGAAGTTGGCGCGTCAGGAGTCGCAGCTTCGCCGGCTGCCCTGGCGCCGCCGCTGCGTCACGAAGCGCCTCTTCACGCGTTGGCGCCTTTGGTGCAAATGGATTGAAGGCTGGCGCTTCGCTCACCTCTGCGCCGAGAAAGGCGGCGAGTGCCGCCTTGCCGCCCGCAGGGGCAGTGGCGCGCGGCGTCACGTTCGCGGGCCGCGCATCAAGGTGGGCCGCCTTACTCCCTTTGTCCGCATCCTCCCACCAGGTGCAGGTGGCGTGATCGGCATCGTCGCGAGTGCACGGGGGGACAAGCGCAAGGTCATCGGCGCTCTCCACGCCGATCAGTTCAAAGCCGCCGCCGATGTCAATCCTCATCGTCTGGGATACTAGCCCGCATGGGAACACATGCGTCAGAAGAGAACGAGAAGCTCGGACCGATCAACGTTCGTGCCTGGCTTGCTGGAGCAGTCGGCGTGGCGATCGGGCTCATCACTGTCGCGGTGATCGCAGTTGCCGCCGGAGCCCTCTAGGCCCCAGCGGCAGTCTGCAGTTCAACAGAGTTCAATTAGCGCCGTGCTGCGCGGCGTGCACCCTTTGGTGCTCCGCCGAGTGTTCGCTTCGCTCGGGATGCAAGTGCGCTGAAGGCTCGGCCGATCAGCGAACCGAAGAGTCCTCCGAGTAGTGCAATCGGAGCACCGATCACAACGATGTTGATCGCGGCAACGATCACCGCTCGCCCCACGCTGATCAAGTTTGCAATGGCGCTACTGATCTCGTACCCAAGATCAAAGTCGCCCGACGCCTCAGCGACGGGAGAGACTGGAAGTGAGAGTGAGACGTTGATGCTCGCCATCTCAACCTGATCCTTCACGCCGCTGAGCTGTGCTTCGTATGACTCGATGTCGCCCTGGATGCGGCTCAACTCGGACTGCACGGCCACGACATCCGCAACCGTCTGAGCACGATCAAGAAGCTTGAGGAATGCCGCCTCGCTTGCGCGAAGGTTTTCTAGTCGTGCCTCAAGGTCGAGCACCTGCATGGTGACCTCGTAGCTGCCGATGTCTTCATAAAGAACCTCGCCTTCGCCGCGCAGCGATGCCATCACGGCACTGAAGTCTGCGGCAGGGACGCGCAGGGTTGCACTGAGGTAGAGGTTGTCGCCCTCTCCTGATCGGGAGCTTGAGGAGATGTATCCGCCCGCGCTCTCAACGATCGCGGTGACACGTGCGAGCGCATCATCGGCGTTCTTCACCTCTAGCGAGAGGTTGCCGTATCGGACGACGTCGCTTGTGCCATCGCCACGAATTGAAGAGGTCGTGTCGCCAAACTCAGGAGCCACACCGCCAACACCGATCTCTTTGCCGTCTGGGTAGCGTTCGTCAAACCCTCCACCTAGATTGCTCGTTCCACCAGTCACTCCGAGTCCTGAGATCAGGGCCAGGGCGAGGGCAAGGACAGCACCGAAAACAGCCGGGAAACCGATTCGCGTCATCAGGGCACTTCGTGCGTTCATTGATCCACTCCTTCTCTTTGGGCTCAAGAGAGCCCTTCAGTCCTATAACGCCCCGGGTGTGGTGGGGGTTCCAGAGGTGCTCAACTGAGCACGAACGTGGGCCTAGAAGAGGCCAACGATCTCCCCGCCGCGGGTCAAGTCGAGATCGATCCGTTCGCCGCCAGGCGCCTTGTTGAGGCCAGGCATCAGGCGCATGTCGCCGCAGATCGCGGTGATGAAGCCTGCCCCTGCCGCCAGCGTGACGCCACGAACGGGGACCCGGAAACCGGTTGGGCGACCGAGCTTGCTCGCGTCATGGGAGAGCGAGTACTGCGTCTTCGCCATGCAGATCGGAAGCTTCCCGTAGCCGAGCTCCTCGAGTCTCGCGAGTCGTTTCGCGGCAGCTGGTGCAATGTCCACACCGTCCGCGCCATAGATCCGCATCGCGATCGTCTCAATCTTCTTTGCGAGCGGTGCATCGTCTGCGTAGATCGGCGCGTACTTCGCCTCACCAGAGGTGACCGCCGCCCAGACCGCCTCGGCGAGTTCCGCCGCACCCTTGCCACCATCGGTGAAGTGCGACGAGATCACCGCGGCGCGTGCACCTGCAGCGAGCGCGACGCGCTTGATCGCCTCGTGCTCTGCTGGTGTGTCAGTTGGGAACTTATTGATTGCGACAACGGCGGGGATGCCGAAGGCGAGGACGTTCTCAATCTGCTTCGCAAGATTCTGCGCGCCGGCCTCTACGGCCGCAACATTCTCCTGATTCAGTGCTGGATCGAGCGGCTTCCCCGCCACGATCTTCCCAACGCCGCCGTGCATCTTCAGCGCACGAACCGTTGCCACAATCACTGCGGCGTCTGGTGCAATCCCAGATGCGCGGCACTTGATATCAAAGAACTTCTCCGCACCCATATCTGCGCCGAATCCAGCTTCAGTCACAACGATCTCGCTCGTTGCGAGTGCGGCGCGATCAGCGATGATCGAGTTATTCCCGTGCGCAATGTTGGCGAACGGCCCTGCGTGCACAAAGGCAGGACCCCCTTCAAGCGTCTGCAGCAGATTCGGCTTGATTGCATCGCGCAGCAGTGCCGCCATTGCGCCAGCTACCTTCAGGTCTTCGGTTGTCACCGGTTTTCCATCGGTGGTTTCGGCAACCACAATGCGGCCAAGACGTGCACGCAAATCGGCAAGATCTGAGGCGAGTGCGAGCACCGCCATCACTTCGCTTGCAACGGTGATCACCGTCTCTGATTCGCGGACTACGCCATTCTCTTTCCCGCCTAGACCGATGATCGTCTTTCTAATTGCTCGATCACTGATGTCGACGACGCGCGGCCAGGTGATGGCGCGCAGATCAATGCCGAGCGCGTTGCCGTGATGGAGGTGATTGTCCAAGAATGCGGCGGCGAGATTATGCGCCGCGCCGATCGCGTGGACGTCACCAGTGAGGTGCAAGTTGAACTCTTCCATTGGGATTACCTGGCTGTAGC
>CAIZYO010000066.1 GCA_903937225.1 uncultured Chloroflexota bacterium
ACCCCCAGATGGAAGTGCTCCCCTGAAGAAGGAGTGCTTCGCAGAGTGCATCGGCGCCAATGCGTGGGCGTGGCCCACCGCGACGCTCAATGCGCGCATCACGAAGCATCTCTTTGCGCGCGCGCTCAGAGGCGAGTGCGGCGCTTGATCCCGCGCCTGGCACGTGCTTCGCTTGCGTCATCTCAACTCCTCTCTGAACACGAAACCCCCGCCTCTCTGGCGGGGGTTCTGAGTTTCCTTCGGTGCGTTTTTCGCGCTACCCGTTGGTCTCCTCAGCCCCGCCTGGGCTGAATAAGGAGCTCGACGAGCGTAATCTCGCTGCCGAGCACCAGATCAAGGCGTACGAAACCAGCGCCTGCAGGTGCAACCGTGAGTGCGCGGTTCGTCTTCATTAGATGTGCAGCCTACCAGAGTGACGGGGCCCTAGAGGACGTCCCGCGCACGATCCACCATGGGGCGGCCAACACGGAACGGCTCCTCTGCGTGGTTCGCACGCCCAAGGAGGAGGTCGATCGCACGGCGGGCGCCCCCCGCCGAGCACATCACCCCGTGACCGGAGTAGCCCGTATTGACGAAGAGGCCAGCCTGGCCCGAGCCGCCGATTAGCGGGCGGTGGTCAGGGGTGTACTCGTACTGACCCGCGGCGAGCGACCATGCGGGCGGCCCCTCACTCCAGACCGTGCGCCAGAACGGCGCAAGGTTGGCGAGCGTACTCGGCGATGCAGGGTCAAGCAGCGCGTGGGCATACGCGGGATCTGTTGGCACTTCAAGGAGCGGCTCCCCCGCAGGTGTTGCTGGATCCGTACGCAGCGCATAGCAGCCACGAAGTGCGGGACGCCAATGCGAACCAGTCTCGTCATCAATGGTCATTGGTCCCTGCTGATCAATAACGGGCAGCTCTGGAATGATCAACTTCTGCCGAATCGTTGGCGCGATCGGTAGCTCAAGACTGGCGAGCGCCGCCACGTGACCACTCCATGGACCCGCTGCAATCAGGGTGTAACCTGCAGCAACATCGTACGTGCTTTCGCCGCAGCGAATCTGCACGCCTGTAATGGCGCCGCCGCCGCCACGCGCGAATCCCACGATCTCGGCGTTCATCAAGAATCGCGCACCGCCACCCGGGAGCGCATCAGGAATGCGCGCCGCGTGTGACGCAGCGGTTGCGTATCCACGTGCAAGTGCGATCTGATCAATGAAGCCATCTCCGGCGCGGTATCGCGCCTGGTTGATTTCTGGCGCGAGGTATGGCCAGCGAGCGCGCACCTCTTCACCACTGAGCAGCTCAACATCAGTGAGTCCGAAGCCACGCTGGAGCGCCACCAGTTCGCGCGCGTGCTCGGCGCTCCCTTCCGTTCGCGTGCAGAAGAGGTAACCCTGCTGCCGAACGCCGAGGTCCCACCCGTCAAGCCCCGTCCGCGCTGCAAAGTCTAGATAGAGATCGAGTCCTTCACGAACGAGCGCATACTCATCAACGTTGTCATGTTGCAGGCGGAAGGCTCCGGTCGCAGCCGCGGTGGTCAGTGACGCAATCTCCGCACGCCGCTCCACCACCAACACCTGTAGTCCTGCGCGTGCGGCATAGAAGGCGGATGCAGTGCCCGCAATCCCTGCACCGATGATGATGAGATCAACGCTGCGTGGTGGCGCCTCGTGGAGTTCCGTTGGCGCAAGGTTCATGCGCGCAGCCTCACGCGTCCAGTGGCGTGCCGCCTGCCGCACGCATCGCCGCGCGTAGCCGATCTTCAATCGCTGCGGCACCCGTTGCACCCTCAAGGAGTCGTTCACCCACTCCGAACCCCGCCGCACCCGCCGCAGCCAGGGGAGGAATCTCTTCAAGCGAGACGTTCGTTGGAACGATGCGAGAGGCGGGGCGCGTGGCAAGGAAGGAGCGCAGGAAGGCGGGGGCGTTGATGGCGAGTGCTGGGAAGAGCTTCACCTGCTGCGCGCCGGTGCGCTCGGCCAGCTCGATCTCCGTTGGGGTGAACGCGCCAGGGAGCCAATCAACGCTCGCCGCCTGACAGACGGCGCCCGTTGCCGTGTCAATAATGGGTGAGACAACGATTCGCGCACCCGCGTCAATCGCGCGTCGCGCAGTGTCCGCGTCAAAGACGGTTCCCACACCAACGGCAAGGCTCGGATGTGAACGCGTGAGGCGCGTGATCGCCGCAAAGGCCGCCGGCTCGGCACCTTCGCCGCGCAGCAGGAGTTCGAGCGCGGGGACGCCGCTCGCGACGCAGGCGTCGGCCCAGTCGCTCACCACGACCTCGTTGAGTGGGCTGATAGCGGGGAGTAGTCGCGCACGTGAAAGCACGGCGAGCGGACTGGCCACTGGGCGATCCTCTGGACTCATGACGCGATTCTCCCACGCGCAGGTGGGCTTGGGGCGCCGAGCCGCTCTGGTACGCTCGCTGCATGGCGAAGACAATCGTCCAGAAGATCTGGGATCAGCATGTGGTGAGCCAAGACGAGGGGGCGCCCGCCATCCTCGCGATCGACCTGCACCTGATCCACGAGGTGACCAGCCCACAGGCGTTCACCGGTCTCCGAACGCGCGGTCTGACGGTGCGTCGACCAGACAAGACAGTGGCCACCGCGGACCACTCCATCCCGACCACACCACGCAACCTGCCGATCGCCGACGAGATGGCTGCGGCACAGGTGAAACAGCTTGAGACGAACTGCAACGAGTTCGGCATCCCGCTCCACGGCTGGGAGTCGCCGAATCAAGGGATCGTCCACGTCATTGGGCCAGAGCTCGGCCTCACCCAGCCTGGTGCGACGATCGTCTGCGGCGACTCGCACACCGCCACGCACGGTGCATTTGGTGCCCTTGCGTTTGGTATCGGCACGAGCGAAGTGGAGATGGTGCTCGCAACGCAGTGCCTGCTCCAGCGCACGCCAAAAACGTATCTCGTCCGCGTTGACGGGAAACTGCAGAAGGGCGTCTCCGCGAAGGACATCATCCTCGCCCTGATCGCACGCATCGGCGTGGGCGGCGGCACCGGACACGTCTTTGAATACGCCGGCGAGGCGATCCGCGCCCTCTCCATGGAGGAGCGCATGACGATCTGCAACATGAGCATCGAGGGTGGCGCCCGCGCCGGACTCGTGGCGCCAGATGAGACCACCTTCGCCTACCTGAAGGGCCGCCCGCACGCACCACAAGGTGCGGCGTGGGATGAGGCGGTGGCGCGATGGAAGCAGCTGCCGAGCGACCCTGGCGCAACGTATGACAAGGAGATCGTCATTGATGCGAATACGCTTGAGCCGATGGTCACCTACGGAACGAATCCTGGAATGGGCCTGCCGATCAGCGGCAACGTCCCAGATCCATCCACGGAGAGCGATCCCGCGAGCGCACGCGCACTGACGCGCGCCCTCGAGTACATGGATCTCACCGCTGGGCAGAGCATCTTGAATCAGCCGGTCAACACCGTCTTTATTGGGAGCTGCACCAACGGCCGCATTAGCGATCTGCGCATCGCCGCGAACGTCTTCAAGGGGAAGCGCGTGGCGAGCGGCGTGCGCGTTATGGTGGTGCCTGGCTCCGCTGACGTGAAGCGCCAGTCGTGGAAGAGGGCATCGGCGAGCCCCGACTTCACGACGACTTTTAGGTAGCGCGCTGGGACGATCTG
>CAIZYO010000067.1 GCA_903937225.1 uncultured Chloroflexota bacterium
ATCTTCGGCAGACGGTCGAGCGTGCAGACGGTGATGGAGACGGTCAGCAGAATCAGCATCGCCGTAAACCACGGCGCGGTGAAGATGCGGACGAGACCGAGCCGCTCAAAGACGTCTACGAGTGGTCCCAAGGTGGGCTCGGAGAGTGCGCGCAGTTCGCCCATCTCTACGGCGTAGTCGGAGGCGCTGAGCAGTGCGTAGTCGGGAAGCTGACGGAGGGCCACACCAATACTCGCGGCGATCGTGATCGCGGCGATCTGCACCATGGCGAACTGCACGTTCGCCAGGAGCGCGCGAACCACAAGGAGCGGGCCTCTGATCACCTCCTGATGGTAGCCTTCGCACCGATCGCCCATCGGGCGAAACCAGGCGCAGGGCCTTCTGCGCAGGAGGATCAATGGCGAAGGGACAGGAGCGTCCGGCACTGGATGATCTAGACCGCCGACTCATGGAGGTCCTTCAGGTTGACGGCCGCCGTCCGTTCACGGAGATCGCCACCGCATTCGCCGTCCCCGAATCAACGATCCGCGCGCGCTACAAGGCGCTTGTTGACCGCGGTGCGCTCAAGGTGATCGCTGTTGCAGATCCACTGAAGGTTGGCTATCCACTGATGGCGATGATCGGCGTCCGCTGCACACCCGCCGCACTCCTCTCCACCGCAACGGCACTCGAAGCGCTCCCAGAGGTGAGCTACTGCGTGGTGGTTGCCGGCGCGTATGACCTGCTCATTGAAGTGGTCTGCGAAGATAACGACGCGCTGCTCGCCTTCCTCACCGAACGACTCCGCTCAATTGAAGGCGTGCTCGAGACGGAGACGTTCGTCTATCTGCGAATCCTCAAGCAGAACTACGAGTGGGGCACCGCAACGCCGTAACGCCGTAACTCCGTAACGCTACGGGGCTCGCATTACGAAGCGCGCGACTTCCTCCAGCCAACAAGTGCCGCACCGCCGACCCAAAGCAGCAGGACTGCAAGGATGATCTTCGGCAGCTCGTGAATCCAGCCGTCATCACCGTGTGACTCGCCGCCATCAATCGGTCCAGGCGCTGGTGCAAAAAGCGGCATGGGGCCAGCAACGCTGCCGTCCGGAAGGAGGCACGTCATTAGTGCGGGATCTGTTGGATCAGCGTCTGGAGCGCATGGCTCAAGACCCGCGATGAAATCTTCGTACCACTGCTCATACATGGCGCCCCAATCGGGGTCGTCCGTCCCTGGCGCGTCTGAGGCTCCAGGAACGACTGCGTCAATCGGCATGATGCCGACTGGTGCACCGTCCACCGCCTCAACGAACCGCAATACCTCTGGTGCATCGGCAGGGAGCGCCTCACCCTCCTGTCGATCAAACGTTGCGTCACCCGTCACCGGGTCCACGAGATAAACAAACGTGTGGCGGCTGATGCAGCCAGCTTGGCAGTCGCCCCAGCCGTAGGTGTAGACCACGACCCAAGTTGCACCACTCCCTGGATCACCCTTCACTTCAAAGTACTGCGAAGCGCCGATCAGGCCGCCATCCAAAAAGACGAAGTCTTCAAATGGCGCGCCAGCGGCAAGCACCGCCTGATGCGCTTCGGCCGGTGAGTCAATGGGGAGGCTGATGCTTTCTGAGGCGCTGACGCGCGCAGGGGAGGCGGCGGCGATGAGGAGTGTGAGCGCAATCAGCGCTGAAAATCTGCGAGTCTGACCTGTGCGCATACGTTACCCCCTTCAGTCTGCGTGACTACTCTGCACTTCTATAACGCCTGGAGGCGGCGTGAGGTTCCAGCGCGCTGGGCGCGTGGTCGGGGCGGAGGGATTCGAACCCACGGCCTCCTGCTCCCAAAGCAGGCGCGCTACCAAGCTGCGCTACGCCCCGTCGGTGCCATCCTAGCGTGGAGCGCCTCCGAGCCCGATTGCGTGGCATCATCACCCCCATGCCTCCACGTCCCACACCACACCTTCGCGACGCCTTCGCCTCGGCGCTGGTCCCTGGACTCGGTCAACTCCTCCAGGGGCGTCGCCGCGCCGCCCTCATCTCCGCGGCACCGCTCCTTCTGGCGGCGCTGATCCTGCTCCTCGGTGTTGCCTCTAACGGCCTCGTCGCCTTCGCCGCCTCGTTCGCCAACCCTGGGCGACTCGCGCTCCTCACGCTCCTCCTCATCCTGATGATTCCGTGGCGCGCGTTGGTGGTGCTGGACGCAGCGCGCACAACTCGTCAACGCACGTCGATCTCACTCCTCTTGGTACTCGCCATGCTGATCTCCGCCGCACCACACGCGGGCGCCGCACTGATCACCTCACGTGCGAGCAGCACGGTTGACGACATCTTCTCTGGATTCGAATCGGCCGAACCCGGAGACACGGGTGGACCAACGCCACCGCCACCGCCACTCGGTGACCGCTTCACGATGCTCCTCGTTGGCGCCGATGCGATGGGTGCGCGCACTTCATTCAACACCGACTCCATGATCATTGCGAGCTGGGACCGCGTGGGCGGCTGGGTGAGCACCATCTCCATTCCGCGCGACATCGTGAACGTGCCACTCGGTAACGGTGATGTCTGGGAGCCGAAGATCAACTCACTCTGGCCTGCCGCACAACGAAACAAGGAACTCTTCCCAGACGGGCCCGCCACGGCGCTGCGCGAAGCACTCGGCGCAATGTTTGGGATTCAGATCGACGCCACCGCCGTGATCGCCATCCCAACCTTCCGCACACTGATCAATGACATAGGTGGTGTGGATGTGCACGTCAGCCGCACCATCATTGATGCGAGCTACCGCACCGGTGACTTCAAGGGGGTGCGGCTACCAAAAGGTTATTGGCATCTTGATGGCGACTGCGCCCTCGCCTATGCGCGCGTGCGCAAGGCGCCCGGGACGGATGACTTCAATCGCGGTTCGCGGCAGCAAGAGTTGCTGTTCGCCATTCGGAACCAGATGGCAGCGAGCGGCAATATCCTCACCAACGGCCTTGCCTTGCTGAGCGCGCTCGGTGACGGAGTGCGCACCGACCTGAACCAAGGGCTCCTCCCCGCACTCGCCGAAGGTGCCGAGGGATTCGACACGAAGAAGATCGTCAGCGCGCAGATGCGCGCCGGGGACGGGATCCTTCGCTATCGCCGCGCAGACGAGCCGAGCCCGTACGGTTCCGTCGTCTTCTTCAACGCCAAGCGCGCGCTTCAACTCGGTGCGCGCCTCTTCCCCGCCGCAGGGACGCGTCCCTACGGATGGCCAGTTGCAAAGGGTGAACCAGAGCTCGGTAAAGAGTCGCTCCCCGCGCCGACACCGCCCGCGGCATCAGCCTCGCCGAGCGCCGCCGCCTCGCCGACGCCAACGCCTACCGCGTCTGCGCTACCAGTAGGCCCGTATCAGCGGCTTATCAGCTGCAACGCAAATCTCCCCGCGCCGATCTACACACCAGAACCAGATCCAACCGCGCCGCCGAGCGAAGATCCGCTCGCGAGCCCGGGTGAGAGTGCAGCCCCAAGCGAAAGTCTGCCACCGAGCGAATCGCCGAGCGCGTCTCCAAGCCCTACGGTCAGCCCGAGCCCGTAGCTACCCTTTAGCGCGCCGAGCGGTCAGTGCGCAAGGCGGCGGCCACGAGCGCCGCAGCTGCACCTCGATGACTCAGCTGATCCTTCTCTTCCGCAGTGCGCTCCGCCATGGTGCGCCCGTCAACTTCAAAGATTGGATCGTATCCAAAGCCTAACGCGCCGCGCGGCGCCTCGGTGATGTGTCCGCGTCGCTCACCACAAAAGGTTCGTGGCGGGAGTGCGCCTGGCGCGGGATCCACGAGCGCCATGCAACAGACAAAGCGCGCGCTCCGGAGTTCGGCAGGGATCCCACGGAGTTCGTGCAACAACTTTTCGTAGTTCTGCTGATCGGTTGCGTCGGGCCCCGCATACCTGCGCGTGTACACACCAGGCGCTGCGTTGAGTGCATCAACCTCCAGACCTGAGTCGTCCGCGAGCGTCCACTCGCCGCTCGCCGCGGCGTAGAAGTGCGCCTTCTGCAGCGCATTCTCCTCAAACGTCTCTCCGCTCTCTGGCGCCTCTTCCGTGATCTTCAGATCCCGCAGGGTGACGAGGGTCAGCGGCAGTCCCGCGAAGAGTCGCTGAAGCTCCACGAGCTTATGTGCGGAGCCTGTGGCAACGAGGAGTGTGCGCACTGCTGACGCCGCTGCGTCGCGTTAGCGCGCGCCGTCGACGGTGGCGCGCTGGAATTTAATGAGATCCGCGATCCCCTTGTCCGCAAGCGTCAACATGGCGTCGAGCGCATCTCGATGGAATGGCTCCTGCTCTGCCGTCCCCTGCAACTCCACGTAGTGTCCGCTCTCGGTGGCAACCACATTGAGGTCAACTTCGGCGCGACTATCCTCTTCATACGGGAGGTCGAGCACTGGCCGACCATCAACCACGCCAACGGAGACCGCCGCAATGTGGCCTGTAAGGTGCTGCTCGAGCTTCTTGGCGCGCAACGCGAGTGCGAGTGCAATCCACCCGCCGGTGATGCTGGCGCAGCGCGTCCCGCCGTCCGCCACCAACACATCGCAGTCAATCAGAATTGAGCGCTCGCCGATCTTTGTCAGGTCAACCGCTTGACGGAGCGAACGACCGATCAGTCGCTGAATCTCATGGGTGCGGCCACCGAGTTTGCCGCGCACCGCTTCGCGATCCGAGCGCGTGTTCGTTGCGCGCGGCAACATGCTGTATTCGGCAGTCACCCACCCGGTCCCCTTGCCGCGCAGATGTGGTGGCACGCGCTCTTCCACGCTTGCGGAGCAGATCACCACCGTGTTCCCCACTGTGATGATCGCGGAGCCTTCAGCCCACTTCTGGACGCCGAGTTCTGCGCTCAATGCGCGCATCTGATCTGGTGCGCGACCGTCGCCTCGAGGTCCGCTTGCGCTGCCGATACTCATGACTGGCTCCTCTCTACCGCTTTCGCCTCATCCCACAACGCGTCCAGTGTGGCAAAGTCTGCAGACTTTAGGGCAATCCCCCGCGCGGCTGCACGCCGCTCCACCTCTGAGAATCGTCGTCGGAACTTGTCGTTTGCCCCGCGGAGTGCCGCTTCGGCGTCGATTCCGCTCCGTCGGCCAAGGTTCACCAGCACCGCGATCACATCCCCAAGCTCGTCTTGTGCGGCAGCGAGCGCTGCAGGGCCACTCGCCGGACGACCCGTGATTGAATCAGGGTTCCCCGCTGCGGTCAGCGCTTCACTCAGCTCGCTCAACTCTTCATCAAGCTTCTCGAGAACTCCGTCCAAGGTTGGCCAGTCATATCCGAGCGCACTCGCACGATCCTGCAGCTCTCTACTCGCCGAAAGCGCCGGCAGCCCGCGACTCACACCAGCGAGTGCGCTCTTGAACGCTGGGGTCGTCTCGCCCGCCGTTGTGCTGCCTCCTGGTTCGCCTTGCGCACGCTCTGCGCGTTCTTCGGCTTTGATCGCCTCCCACGTGCGCTGCACCTCACGACTTGTCTCGGCCGTTCCATCACCAAAGACGTGCGGATGCCGGCGAATGATCTTTCGCGCGAGTCGCTCCTGAACGTCCGTGAGGTCAAACGCGCCGCGCTCCGATGCAAGCTGTGTATGGAGGATCACCTGCAACAACACGTCGCCGAGCTCTTCTGCCATCGCCGCATCTGCCTTCTCGCTCGGGTTCGCCGCCTGTGCCTCAATCGCATCGTGCAGCTCCCACGACTCTTCAATCAAGTGCTTCGCAAGGGTGAGATGTGTCTGCTCGCGATCCCAGGGGCATCCGTCCGGAGCTCGCAGCCGCGCGCTGATCCAAGGCATCGCCCACGGCGACGCGAGTGCGGCCAGCGGCGCGAGTGGCGGCACAACAAACCCGTCTCCGTGGTCCGTCGCACGCGCAGCTTCTGCAAGTCGGATCTTCTCCCCCTCAGGGAGGAGGGTGATCAGATGGTCAGGCCCGTAGAGTCGGATAAGCAGATTGATCGCGTCGCCTCTTCGACCCGGTAGTTCAGCGCGTGGCGTTTGACCCTCGAGGCTGATCGGGGCACGAGAAACGATCAGCGGTTGTGTTGGATCGATTGCCGTGGCACGAATAGATTCCAGACTCACCACGCTGAAGCTGCCTGACTGAAGAGTGACCGTAGATCCTTGCAGCGCGTGAGTGAGGAGCTGAAGAAGTGGCGCGTCACCGCCACGATCGGTCACGGAGTGTCCAGCCCCGATGCCTCCTGCACTACCTGTCCATCAATGGCGATCTCAACACTTCGTCGCTGAACCTCAAGCCACACAAAGTAGCCGTTCGCGGTGAGCGTCTCCAACTGATCTGCCGTAAGCGTCTTTGTTTCGATCGCGTCAACCTTCACGATGACCAGGCTCTCTCCGAGTGCAGAGGCACCACTGACCTCCCCTGCGCCAAGTCGCCAGATGATGTCGCTCAGGTCTGGATTGATTGAGTAGCGCGCGACGAATCCGGCGTTGGATACCTCAACCCCTTCAAAGTCAACGGTGAGCTCTTTTGCTGTGGCAAGGAAATCTGTCGCGGACTTGAGCGTCTCTGCAAGTGCTTCGAACTGCAGCTTGATGCCTGTTCGCTTCCCCGCAAATTGGATGATGTGAAACCCATACTCAGTCTCAACCACGTCAAGGATGGCGCCATCCTGTAGGTCGGGCTTCCACACAGCGTCATCAAATGCCTTTGTATACGTTCCCTGAATTGCCCAATCGAGTAGCCCACCATCTGCGGCGGACGTCTCGTCATCGCTCTCCTCTGCAAGGGTGGTGAATTTCACACTCCCTGCACGAAGCTCTGCCAGCGCCGCGTCCGCCTCTGCCTTTGCCGCTGCCCATGCAGGATCGGCGGGATCAAGGCTTGCAGCTGCCTGCGCATCATCGTTCGGGCTGTACAGGATGTGTCTGACGCGAACTTCGTCTGCCTCACCTCCGCTTGTAGAGACTGGAACGGTGACGTAGCTGACGTCACGTAGTTCCTGGGGGCCAGTGGTCAGTTCTTTGGTGATCACTACCCCAAGTGCGTCGCGGAGCGCGCGCTCTCCCACCATTTCGCGATACAGCGCCAGGTTGATCTCCGCGTCTGCCGCACGCTTGTTGAAATCGAGGTCGTCTGTACCAGCCCGAATCTGATCTACATAGAAGATCACATACTGGTCGTTTGATCGAAGAATTGCCCCGGTTGGTCCGGGGGCGGCGAGATCCCACGCTGCCGCATAGCCAAGGTCATCAAGCGGATCCTCATCCTTGCTGCTCCACCCAATCCGACCACCCTCCTCAGCGAATGAGTCTGTTGAATCGCGCTTTGCGAGGTCGGAGAACGTTGCGCCAGCTTCAAGCTCTTGCAGGATACGTTCCGCCTTCGCCTTTGCAGCCGCTTCGGCGTTTCCGTTCTCCGATGGGGTGAAATCAATCGTGATGCGACGAAGGAGTCGCAGCTCAGGGAGCGAGGTTTCAGCCTTCCAGGCCTCATCAATGACCGACGCTTCCACGAGAACCTCTCGCTCTTCCGCAATCTGCGCAATGAGCAGCGCGTCGATCGCCTCGCTAGTCAACTGATTGTTGATTTCATCAACTTGAGCCTGAAGGGCCTCTAGTTGTGCGTTCCCCGCTTCGCTGGATAGCGTCCCTGCGGAGACTCGTGCGCGAATACGCTGTTGTTCGAGACCAAGTCGAAAGAGTGTGATCTCACCTCGGGCACGGAGATCACTCACGTTGATGGAGCGGCCGTTGACCGTTACTGCCGGTGCAAGGTTGTCCGACCACCAGCCGTAGGCCGTCACAGAGACAAGTAGGAGTGCGGAAAGGCTGATCGCGACGAGGAATGCAACATTCGTTAGGACTGATTTGTCAGATGCCTCATACCACGCAGCAATTCGTGCGCGGATCTGCTGGAAAAATCTCATGAACTTCGACTCCTTGTCTCGACTATTCGGTGCATGTAGCCACCCTTGGCTTCTCGGGGAGAGTATAGGGGCAAGTGCTATGGTAAGCGCGCCATGGCAAGTTCTTCGCACCGCCTCACCGTCGGTCGCCCCGCGCTCGGCCCCGTCGGGACGATTCGCGAAACCATTAAGAGTGTCGTCCAGCGCCGGCGCCTCCTCCTCTATCTCACGATTGCACGTGTTCGGAAGGACGGCGGCAACACCATCATCGGCAACTTCTGGCTCATCCTTGACCCGGCCCTGCAGCTTGTCATCTACTACTTCCTTGTGGGAATTGTCTTCAATCGACCTCAGCCAGACTTCCCCCTCTTCCTTTTTGCCGCAATCTTGCCGTGGCGCTGGTTCACTACTGCGCTCTCCTCTGCAACGGAATCAATTCGAGCTCGCAACAAGGTGATGCGGCAGATTGCGTTTCCACAGATCGTGCTTCCGCTTTCTGCGATTGCGGCAAGTGGAACTGGTTTCCTGTTCGGGCTCATCCCACTCTTCTCGCTCTACCTCGTCTACACGGACCGCCTGACCATCTGGGTCACCGCCTTGCCACTTGTGGCAGCAGTACAGATCCTTTGGACACTCCCGTTTGCCATCCTATTCAGCGCGATCAGCGTGTTCGTTCGCGATATTGGGAATTTCCTCCGACACGCGCTGCGACTGCTCTTCTATGTTTCGCCAGCGCTCTTCAGCTATGAGCGTATTGAGGGAATTCTCGGACCAAATCCGCCCGCTCACCTGCTGCTTGACCTGAATCCAATGGCACACATTCTCACGGCGTACCGCAATATTCTCTATGAGGGTCGCGCTGCCGATTGGGGTGTGCTGCTAATCGTTGCGTTAGCGTCAATTCCATTCACGATCTTCAGCATCTATCTCTTCAGGCGATTGGCGCCATCGTTTGTGAAGGTGCTATGACCGAGAAGCACCGTGCTCCAATTTCACTGAAGAACGTTGGCGTCTGCTACAACATGCGGCTCAGTCGCAAGCGTGGCCTGCGCAAGACGATCGCAAAAGGTGCGCGCCTTGATGCGCAAGGAAAATTTTGGGCTCTCAGAGGGATCACGCTTGAGGTGCAAGAAGGGGAGATCCTCGGCGTCGTTGGAGCGAACGGTGCCGGGAAGAGCACCCTCCTTGCAACGCTTGCTGGCATCTTGACGCCAGACGCAGGGAGTATTGCGGTCTACGGTTCAATCGCCACACTCCTGCAGCTCGGGGCAGGGTTTGACGACGAGCTGAACGCTGAGGAGAACATCCTTTTAGTTGGTGCCTTCCTCGGAATCCCAGGCTCGGTCATGAAGAAGAAGATCCCAGCGATCTTGGAGTTTGCCGACATCGGTGATTTTTCACGCTCTGAGGTTCGGACCTATAGCTCAGGGATGCGGGCGAGGCTCGGCTTTGCCGTTGCAACCGCCGTCAATCCAGATGTACTTCTTGTTGACGAAGTGCTCTCTACAGGGGATGCAACGTTTCGCGAAAAGGCGAGGCGGCGAATTCTCGATCTGATGAAGCACGCCCGTGCCGTCGTCTACGTGACGCACGACCTTGAATCCGCCAAGGAGATCTGCAATCGCGCCATCGAAATGGAAGATGGAAAGATCATTGCAGACGGCCCGGCGCGCAAGATCATCACCGCCTATGAGAGGAAGATGCGCACCCGTGGAGGCCCACACGCCTCAGCAGCTTCGCCAAAACGGACGCAGAGCACGCCGTTACGGCGCCGTGCTCGGAAGGGGTAGCCCGCCGCGGTAGTTCAGGATCACCAGCAGCGTGCGTGCCGCATCAAGTTCAAGGATTGACTCCACTTCGGCATTCTTGATGACGGTACCCGCCTGATCACTCAACGTCACCACCCGACCAATTGAGAGTCCGCGAGGGAATGCAGAGCGCAGCGTCTGGCTCAGCTCAATACCGGAGGTGGTCACCTCTGCACCAATCGGCACTTCGCGCAGTGAGTCAATGTCCTCAAAAGCGAGCGGGTTTGCGCCACGACCCTTGATGAGTCCAATGGCACCCGTGCTCGCGATCTCGGCGGTCACGGAGAATTCCGGGTCGCTCATCAAGCGCACCTGTGCGCTCGCATCACTCACCTCAATGACACGCCCCGCGAGCGTGTTCCCCGCGCCAATGACCACGTCGCCAACCTGGATGCCGTCGCGGGCGCCGCGATCGATGACCACCAAGCGACGGCCAATCTCAAAGTCGCGCGCAACCACCTGCACCGCCACGCTGGAGAAGCGAATCGTGGAGCGAAGGTCGAGCACCGCCTGTAGTTCGGTGATCTCACGCTCCAGACTCGCCACGCGCGACGCGGATGCGACCGCCTCATCTCGCTCTGCGATCGTGAGGGCGAGGCGGGCGCGGAGCTCCTGCACATCGGCGGCAACCGCGCCAACCGTTGCAAGACCACGGCCAATCCCAGCGAGCGGCTCAGTGACAAACCTCAGCGGCCCAGCGAGCACGTCACGCAGCGCCTTGCTCGGCGCACTCCCTGAGGTGACCAGTGCGATCAGCGTGAGCACAACGAGAAGTGTGCTCGAACGCCCGCCAATGGAGATCTCCTTACGAGCGCCCGTGCGGAGTCGAGAGCGAAAGAGCACGCTGCGCCGTTATCGAAGCGGTCGCTGGTAGGTCTCTGGTACCAGGAGCTTCTCGAGAGTATCCACTTCCTGCAGAATTATTCCAGTGCCGCGGACCACACAGGTGAGTGGGTCGTCTGCAATGCGCACGGGCATGTTGGTCTCCGCCGCAAGGCGAACCTCAATGCCGAGCAGGAGCGCGCCACCACCGGCGAGCACAATCCCTTGATCCATGATGTCGGCCACCAACTCGGGCGGCGTCTCTTCAATTGTGTCGCGAACCGCGTTGATGATCTCCACGAGCGACGGCTCGATCGCTTCGCGGATCTGTGGCGCCGTCACTTCAACGGAGCGTGGGAGACCGGTGAGGAGATCGCGGCCGCGCAGTGTGATGCGCTGTGCGTCCCACTCGCCAGAGTGCGCGGATCCGATCGCCATCTTGATATCTTCCGCGGTGCGCTCGCCAAGCAGCATGTTGTACTTGCGACGCGCGTAGGCAACGATGTTCTCATCCATCTCGTCACCAGCAATGCGGATGCTGCGCGCGGTGACGATGCCGCCCAAGCTCGTGACCGCAACCTCTGTGGTGCCGCCACCAATGTCAACGATCATGCTTCCTGATGGTTCGGCCACGGCGAGCCCTGCGCCGATCGCCGCCGCCATTGGCTCTTCAACGAGGCGCACCCAGCGCGCGCCTGCCTTGAGCGCCGCGTCGCGCACGGCGCGCTTCTCCACTTCCGTCACGCCCGAGGGGATTCCAATGATCATGCGCGGTCGCGCGGCGAGCCATCCACCAGAGTGCACCTTGCGCACATAGTGGCTAATCATCTGTTCGGTCACCGCAGCGTCGGAGATCACGCCGTCACGGAGTGGGCGGATGGCCACAATGTTGGCTGGGGTCCGTCCGAGCATGCGCTTCGCCTCTGCGCCAATCGCGAGCACCTTCCTTGACTTTGTCTCAACGGCTACGACTGACGGCTCGCTGATCACGATCCCCTTTCCGTGCACATGGACGAGCGTGTTGGCCGTGCCGAGGTCAATCCCGACGTCGTTGGAGAAGAGGCTGTACAGGCGGTTGAGCATTTCGCGATGGTAGCACCCACCCCTGCGCTATTCGGGGAGACCACCCGCCGCCCAGACGCTCGGGCGCTGGGAGCGGATGCTGCTCCATCGGCCGTGCCCAATCACCAGATGGTCAAGGAGTTCTAGGTCGAGGAGGCGAGCCGCCGCCACGACCTCCGCCGTCAGGCGCACATCCTCTTCCGAGGGTTCCGGATCTCCACTGGGATGATTGTGCACCAGCGCAAAGCCAACGCCACCGAGATCCAAGACGGGGCGGAGCAGCTCAGCAATGCGAACGCTCGTCCCTGTTGCCGTCCCCACGTACACCTGACGCAGAGCAAGGAGACCATTTCGCCCGTCCACCACCGCCACGTGCAGCTCTTCGTGATCTCGCCGCGCCAGGAGTGGCATCGCGAGCGCCGCAAGGTCGGCGGGCGATTGCACGCGCTGTCGCGCGAGTGGCCACCACGTCGTTGCGGTTGCAAGCGCCTCCATCACGCGGCTGACGCGGTCGGCATCACTCGCGGAGATTCCAGCGCGCGTCAGGCGGGCGCCGATCTGTGCGCTAAAGAGGAGCGTGCACTCGCCCGCGAGCGCGTCGTGGAGACGATCAGCGAGACCAGGAACACCTGCGAGCGTCTCAATCGCAGTGAGGAGCGTGCGGTCATGGGCCGAAGTGTCTGATGGACCTGGCGCGTCGCGTTCGGTTCGACGTTCTGCGATTGTCATGCGCTTCACCTCCGCTTGCTGGTGTCCCCGGCGGTACGGCGAGCCCGCCGTTTTCCCGCCGCACCACCGAAGACTTCACCACTATGTGGCGCGCGGTGTAGCGCGCGCGTACGCACGCCTGTGGAGAACCCTTCGCTGCTGGGCGGTGCTAGACCGAGAAGGCGGCGAGAACGAGCAGCGTGTTGTATGCAGCGTGCAGCGTGATCGTTGCGAGGAGCGACTGCCTGCGCACCCAGAGCCACCCAAGCGCGATGCCGAGTGGGAGGCGGATCGCGAACGCAACGAGGGCAACAGCGAGCGCGTCAGTAATGCTCTCGCCGCCAATGTTGAGCGTGTGCGCGAATGCGAAGACGATCGCGGAGAAGAGGATCGCTCGGCGAGCGCCGGATTGACGCCCCCACGCCTGCGTGATCACGCCGCGATAGAGAATCTCCTCGCCAATCGGCGCGATGATCGCTGCACTCATTAGATTGAACAGGAGCGCGCTGCTATTGATGGATGGAGGGAGTGGCGACTCTGGCACCGCGCCAGTGCCTTGAATGAGGAGCGCACTAAAGAGTGCCGCTGCAACAACAATGGGCACCGTGATCGCGAGCCCCCACGCAACATCCCCGAGCGCACCTCCGCGGCGGTCGGCAACGGGGAGGTTCGGCGAAGTGACCTGGTGCTGGCCGAAGATCGCACGCCAGCTCGCCGCCCCAGTGCCAACAACGGTGAGGGCGACAACAAGGGTTGTTGCAAGGTTGGTACTGAGCGCAATGCCGAGTGTCGCGACGGCCGGATCGAGCTGCTCAAAGCCACCGAGTGGTGTGGAGAGGAGCAGGAGTGGGGCTGGGGCGAGGATGGCGAGCGGAAGCACTGACCAGAAAACCGCCAGCGGCCCAGGACCACGCCAACTCCACTCGGGCGTATCTGCACTCCGCTGCAGTGCCGAAGCACCGTTGAGTCCAATCAGCCCGAGTGAGAGGACGAGGAGCCCAGCACTAAGTGCCACCACTCCCGCTCCCGCAAGCGCAGCGAAGAGGAGTGAACCGCCGCTGATACTCGCAACAAGTCCGATCCCGTAGAGGGCTGGCGCCTCCCGACCCGCAAGTTGCAGGAGGCCCGGTCGCGGGCGAGTTTCGCTTATGGCTTCGTTCCGGCCGTCAGCTCTGCGAGCGTGTCAAGGACGCGCTGCAACTCTGCAATGCGATCGCCGTAGAGCGAGAAGTTCCCTGCGCGGAGCGCCTCTTGCGCCTGCGCAAAGATTTCTGACGCGCGCGTCACGAGTCCACTGACATCGGTCGGCTCGCTTCCGCCACCTGGATCAACCACCCCGCCGCCAACAAGAAGATTGAGCGCCTGCGCGAGCGAATCACCCCAGACGACCTTGTCCGATGTGGCGGCAACGATCTTCTGGAACTCAGGGAATGAGCTGGAGGTTGACTGGAGGTAGACCGGCTGCAGGTAGACGATGCTGTTACCCACTGGCGTCACGATGAGGTTGCCTCGGATCACCGTGGAACCCGACTGGTCCCAGAGCGTGGTCTGCGCCGCAATGATTGGGTCTGCGTCAATACGTGCATTCACCTGTGCGGGGCCGAAGACCGATGTGTCCTTAGGGAATCGATAGCTCACCACCTGGCCGTACTTGTCACCGTCGTTGCGCGCGGCTACCCACGCGATCATGTTCGGTCGACTGGTTGGAACGAGTGGTTGAATCAGCGCGAATTCTGCGCCGTCTTCGCCAGGGAGTCGAACGCGCACATAGTACGCCTCGCCCGGAAGTGACTGCGAGCCGGCCGAAGCCTCTGGAACCGTCCAGACGTCGTCCTGGCGGTAGAAGGTCTGCGGATCTGTTACGTGATAGCGCGCATACATGCGCGTGGTGACGTCAAAGCCCTCTTCGCCTACACGAAGGTGCGCGCGCAGATCCGCAGGCATCTCGTCGAGTGGCTGGAAGAGGCTTGGGAAGACGTTGCTCCAGGTGCGAATGATCGGGTCGCTCGGATCGGCAATGTAGAGCTTCGTCTCGCCCGTGTAGAGGTCGAGCGTCGCCTTGACACTGTTGCGGATGTAGTTGATCGGCCGGTCAAAACTGGTTCGAGCGAGTGACGGATCAAACGCCTGTGCGTTTGGGAATCGGTTGCTCATGGTGTAGCCGTCCACCATGTAACTGAGCCCGCCATCTTCGCGGATGACTAGGTACGGGTCGCGATCCCAGCTGACAAATGGTGCGAGCGCGCTGATCCGCTCGCCAACCGTGCGGCGCCAGAGGAGCTGACTGTCCGACGTGATTTGGTCGCTGATCAGGAGGTTCAGGTCTCCGAGGCGTGCGGCAAAGAGGAGTCGGTCGGCAAGGGTGCTGAGTGAGATACCGTTCTCGCCGCTCCAGCTTGTTGTGGCGTCGCCGGTGATGACGCCATCTGCATCGATCTCACCTTCGCCGATTGGATAGTCAAACTCTGGAGTCTTCGCGCCAACAATGACCCAATCGTCATCAAGCTCACCGAAGTAGATGCGAGGCTCACTGACCACAGGTGCGCCGTCCGTGGAGACGGGCGGGATGTCGCGAATGATCAGGCGAGGGAGGCCACCCGAACCAACTTCGGCAACTGGGACCATGGCCACACCGATACCGTGCGTGAAGGTGATCCTGCGATTCACCCAGGCGGCCGACTGCTGCGCGCGATCCGGATTCAGTTCGCGTGCGGAGAGCATCACGAGTCGCTGTTCACCATTGATGGTGTAGCGGTCAACGTCAACATCGGCAAAGTTGTAGTACTGACGCACGGTCTGCAGCTGATCAAGCGTCTGCTGAAGCGGTCGGTAATCCCACAGTCGAGCATCCGCAAAGGTCTCAGCATCCGTGGCGATTGAATCTGCCGTTAGCGTCGCCTCGCCGTCGTACTGGAGCTCATTCCAGCCATCGAGGCCAAAGGCGAGTCGCGTCATCTTCAAGTTGTTTGCAATGTATGGCTCTTCGAGTGCGAACTCGTTCGGTTGCACCTGGAAGCGCTGGACAAACTCAGGGTAAAGACCACCAAGCACTCCAGATGCGCCGAACCAGACGAGCGCGGTGAGCGTGAGGGGCCAGACCGTACGAGTCAGTGCCGCGCCAATCAAGAATGCAGCGGCGATCGCGGCGATCCCCGTGAGGATGTCCAGTCCGGGGAGCTTCGCAGCGTTATCCGTATACGAGACGCCGCTTGCGACCCCGGTGCTTGAGTAGACGAGCTCCAACTTGTCCAACTGGTATCCGTAGGCGGTAGCGAGAAGTACGCCACCGATCATCAGTGCAAGGTGGAGTCGCGGCAGTGTGCCAACGAAGCCGAGGCCGCGCGCACCAATCGCCGGGAGGTAGCGGAGCGCCGCAGCGAGTGTTCCCGCGAGAAGGAGGGTGACGCCGACCCCCTGCGCGAGGCGCAAGACGGGGAGTTCGAAGAAGTAGAACGAGATGTCGCGACTGAAGACCGGATCAACGACTGGCGTGCCGCTCGGATCGAAGGAGACCGCGTTCTGCCAGAGGCTGATCGCCTCCCAGTTCGCAGCGACCTGCGCGCCAACAAAGAGCGCCACGAGGAGTGCGCCGATGCGCAGGACACCACTCCCAACCGCGGCAACCGTGCTGCCACCACCGCCGGAGTTGAAGAGGTCGCGGAGCGCCTCGCCAATGCCATCCACACGAATCTGTCCGCGCTCATTCACCAGCGGCTCGCGCTCTGGTCGCGGCGCCCGCTCACTCGGCTCGCTTGGCGTTGCGCCACCACGTCGTGCAATCACGGACGCGATCCAAATCATCAGGAGGAGGAAGATCAGCGACGCAAGGGTGCTCCCCGCAAAGAGGGCGCCCTGAATCTGTAGCCGCTGCCAGAAGAGATCGCCTGCACCGAGGGACTCAAACCAGCGCGCATCGGTCAGAAGGCCAATGATTGGCCCGCCAATAAAGAAGAGTCCGACAATGATGGGGACGAAGAGTGAACGCAGGGTCAACTTTGGTCGCGTGAAGTTCACGCCAGAGCCGGAAGAGGGTCGGCGCGCACGTGGTCGTGATGGGGGCGGTGCTCCGCCTTCCGCCTCATCTGCGCCTGGCGCTGCTGCTGTCTCGTCTCCGCGTCGGCGGCGCTCAAGCTCCTCAAGGAAGTCCTTGAATGGATCTGTCACGTCGTCTCCTCCAGTGCTGCGCTGTCACTACGGTTTGTTCGCGACCTCGACCGCTCGGGCAAACGCGTCGAGTGCTGCCTCGGCAACCTTCGACCCAGTCATCGTAGCGATTCTGAGCGAATCCCACTTTGCGGCAACCTGCAGTGCAAGTGGTCGCCGCCACGGCTCACTCGGGTCGGCCGCCTCTCCAACGAGTCGTAACTTCAGACAGGAACGCCCATCCTCCACGGCGAGGAGATCACCAAGACCATTGGTCATTAAGACTCCATAACGTTCTAACGGTGTGACCGGTGGCGGCCCAGCAAGTGGTGCCACTTCGCGACAGCTCACGACACCTTCGCCGTCCTGCACCCAGAAGAGGGCGATCCACCAGCCGTCAGGGAGTGTGCTCGGGTGTGTTGATCCTGCACGGAATTCACCTTGCGCGCGCCCCTCAATGATCATGGGCCGCTCTTTGATGAAGCTCGTTCCTGGAAGCGGCAGGCGCTCTGCGCTGCTGCTCGATCCGTTACTCACTCCCACTCAATAGTTGCGGGCGGCTTGGACGTAATGTCGTACACCACGCGCGTCACGCCAGGCACCTCATTGACGATTCGCGACGAAATTTTTGCCAGCACGTCATAGGGGAGTCGCGCCCAGTCGGCGGTCATCCCGTCCTCACTGGTAACCGCGCGAATCGCCAACACGTTTCCATAGGTACGGCCGTCACCCATCACGCCCACCGAACGTACGGGCGTGAGGACGGCAAACGACTGCCAGATGCTGCGATAGAGACCTGCCGCCTTGATCTCATCGATGACGATCCAATCGGCCTCGCGCAACGTATCCAACCGCTCGCGCGTCACTTCACCAATGATGCGAATTGCAAGGCCAGGACCCGGGAAGGGCTGTCGCAAGATCACGCTCTCTGGGAGCCCAAGCTGGAGGCCGACCGCGCGCACTTCATCCTTGAAGAGTGCGCGGAGTGGCTCGACGAGTTCAAACTTCAAGTCATCAGGGAGGCCGCCCACATTGTGGTGCGTCTTGATCTTCTGCGCGGACTTCGTCTCCTTTGAGGTTGACTCAATCACGTCCGGATAGAGCGTCCCCTGCGCGAGGAACTTGAAGTCACCCGCCTTCGTTGACTCCTCCTCAAAGACGCGGATGAACTCGCGCCCAATGATCTTTCGCTTCTCCTCTGGGTCAACAACTCCTTCAAGCGCATGCTGGAATCGCTCGTGTGCCTCCACCATGATGATCTTCATGCCGAGCTGCCCCGCAAACACTTCGCGCAAGATCTCTGACTCGCGCTTTCGCATCAGGCCGTGATCCACATAGACGCAGGTGAGGCGATCACCGATCGCTTTATGGACGAGCGCCGCGGCAACCGCCGAATCCACGCCGCCCGAGAGTGCGCAGAGGACGCGATCGGTCGGACCGACCTGCGCCTGAATTGCCGCGACTGCGTCGTCAGCGAGTCGCCCTGGCGTCCAGGTTGCCTCGGCGCGTGCAATGGTGCGGACGAAGTTCTCAAGTAGGCGCTTCCCGCCCGGGGTGTGCACAACCTCAGGGTGAAACTGAATCCCCCAGAGGTTGCGTGCAGGATCTGCCAGCGCGGCGAATGGCGTGGAGTCGGTAGTGGCAAGCGCGGTGAATCCAGGCGGCGCCTCAATAATGGAGTCGCCGTGGCTCATCCAGACACGTTCTGCACCAGTTGCGCCGAGTCCAGCAAAGAGCGGGCTTGCCGCCGCGCTGATGGTGATGTCGGCGGGACCGTACTCACGACGATCAGACGGCCCCACGCGCCCACCGAGCTGTTGCGCCATCAGTTGCACGCCGTAGCAGACGCCGAGGATCGGAATCCCCGCGCTCCAGAGCCCCGCATCGGGCTTTGGGCCCGCGTCGTCATAGACCGAATACGGACTGCCGCTCAAGATGATGCCGGCCGGCTTCCGCGCCATGATCTCCGCGAGTGGAGCGTCGAACGGGAGAAGTGCGGCGTAGACGTTCATCTCGCGCACGCGACGCGTGATCAACTGCGCAAACTGGCTCCCGAAATCTAAGACGAGAATTCCGCCCGTCTCAACGGGAGGCGTACCGGCGCTCGCCGTCGCTCCCACTTCAGC
>CAIZYO010000068.1 GCA_903937225.1 uncultured Chloroflexota bacterium
ATGTCGTCAACCGAGTCACGAATCGGGTTCCCTACATGCGCCGAGTCGTCATTGACAAGCTCCACAAGCGCGGCCGCATCAACGTCAGGCTGCACGGGGCGGAGCGTTGTCCCTACTGGGAGCACCGCGCGGATCATTTCTAGGAGCGATTCGTGAGGCTGCATCTGAATAAGATACCCTCAAACCCGATCCTTCTTGTCGGATATTGGACGGGAGAAGTGCACAGATGGCTGGCGAACAGGAACCGGGGACGCGTGGACTGCACGGAACGGGTGCGGTCGCGTTCAGTACGCGCGGCGAGTACGGCGTGCGATTCATGGTGGCGCTTGCGCGGATGGATCACGGCGACCCAGTCTCCCTGACAGATATTGCGGAGGCGGAAGATCTGCCGCGCGCATATCTCGAACAGATAGTTGGCAGCCTTCGCGACGCCGGAATCATTGATAGTGCGCGCGGCGCACATGGCGGCTACCGGTTGGCGCGTCCCGCAAACGAAGTGCGCATGGGCGATGTGCTGCGCGCCCTGGAAGGGCCGATCGTCCCGATGACCTGCCTTGAGGGGGATGGCAGCTCCTGCAGCAAGACGGGGAGTTGCTCCGTGGTCCAGCTCTGGAGCCGCGTGCGCGACTCGGTCTCCGAGGCGCTCGACTCGTTCACCCTTGCCGATCTGGCAGTTCCTGGCGCACCCATTACCCTGAAGGGGAGATAAGGAGGCCACATGAGCGATACCTCAAAGCACCTGGTGATCAAAGATCTCGTCGTCACCCCTTCATCGGATTCGTCCAAGCGCATCCTTGACGGCATCACCCTCACCATCAAGCCGAGTGAAGTGCACGCGATCATGGGGCCGAACGGTTCTGGGAAGACCACGCTCAGCTACGCGCTGATGGGACACCCGGGATACGAGATCGTCAGCGGCTCGGTTGATTGGAAGGGCGAGAACCTGCTCGACTTCTCGCCAGACCAGCGCGCGCGCTTCGGACTCTTCTTGGCCTTCCAATACCCAACGGCAGTTCCTGGACTCTCCGTTGCGAGCTTCCTGCGCACCGCGATGAACGCGCGCCGTTCAGGGCTGGTTCGCGATCCAGAGTTTGATCCGTCCGATCCAGTCCGCGGCGGCATGACGATGGGCGAGTTCCGCAAGTTGGTCAAAGAGAAGTTGACGCAACTGAAGATGGATGAAGCCTTCATGACGCGCTACGTGAACGACGGATTCTCAGGCGGCGAGAAGAAGCGTCTTGAGATGTTGCAGATGGCGCTGTTGAAGCCAGAGATGGCGATCCTTGACGAGACTGACTCCGGCCTAGACATTGACGCGCTGCGCATTGTTGCGGAGGGTGTGAACACCATGCTCTCGCCAGAGCTCGGCGTGTTGGTGATCACGCACTATCAGCGACTCCTTGATTACCTGAAGCCGCAGTTCGTGCACGTGCTTGCGCGCGGACGAATCGTGACCTCTGGTGGTCCAGAGTTGGCGCACCGACTTGAAAAGGAAGGCTACGCGCCGATCCTTGCGGAGAACGGGATCAAGCCAACAGCAGACGAGGCGGCGGCTCCGCCGGTGGCACCCGCCGGCGCATGAGCGACTGGCACACCCCAGGGGGTCAGCTTGACCCGCTGAAGGTGCGCGCCGCATATCCGATCCTCTCCACAACGCCAGGCGGCAGACCACTGCACTACTTGGATTCCGCCGCAACTGCGCAGCGACCGAAGGCCGTGGTGGACGCCGTCTCGAACTTCTTGCTGACAGCAAACGCCAACCCACATCGCGGTGCGTACACGCTCGGTGGAGATGCAACGGCTGCGTATGAAGGTGCGCGCGCTCGCACCGCTGCATTCCTCGGTGTTCCCGCCGAAGAGTTGGTGATGCTTGGGAGTGCAACAGAGGCGTTGAACCTCGTGGCACGTTCGTGGGGGCGCGCCAACCTTTCGCGCGGCGATGTGGTGCTCGTGACGGAGGCGGAGCATCACGCGAATCTGATCCCGTGGCAGCAGGTGACGCGCGAAGTCGACGCCGACCTTGAGTTCATCCCCGTTGATGATGTCACCGGCGAAATTCTCTGGGACCGACTTGAAGGTCTACTGAAGCTGCGACCGAAGATTGTGGCAGTTGGCCACGTCTCCAACGTGCTCGGGTCTGCCGCGCCACTCGCGCAGATCGCACCGCAGATCCACGCGGCTGGCGGACTACTTGCCGTGGATGGCTGTCAGGCGGTGGCGAACATGCCCGTGAACATTCCAGATACAGGTGCGGACTTCTATGCGTTCAGCGCGCACAAGATGGGCGCGCTCTTCTCTGGTGGTGGACTCTGGGCGCGCGCGCACCTACTCAACGAGATGAACCCAATCGAGACCGGCGGCGACATGATCCGCGAAGTGCGCCTGCGCGACGCCACGTTTGCCGAGGGGACACAGAAGTTTGAAGCGGGGACGCCAGATGCATCCGGCACCGTGGCGCTCGCCGCCGCGTGTGACTTCATTGACGACCTTGGGCGAGAACAGATCCACGCGCACGAAGTGCGCATGTTGGAGCGCGTCTTGCGCGAGCTCCCCGAGGCGCTCCCAGATGCACGAATACTCGGCCCTCGCGACGCGAAGGATCGCATTGGACTGGTCAGCTTCTCCAGCGATCTCGTGCATGCGCACGACCTCGCCACCATCCTGGATCGCCGTGGCGTCGCAATTCGTGCCGGCCATCACTGCGCCATGCCACTTCACGAGCAGCTGGAACTCTCGGCGACGGCGCGCGTGAGTGTTGCGCCGTACACCACTGATGAGGATCTGGATGCACTCTTTGATGGCTTGCGTGATGCGCGCAAGATCTTCGCGCGGTAGGCCACGGCGAGAGAGGGGATGCGAATGGGTGGCATGGACGATCTCTACCGAGAGCAGATCCTTGAACATCACCGTACGCCGCACAACTTCGGTCAGCTCGCCGAACCCACGATCAGCGTGGATGGGCGCAATCCGAGCTGTGGTGATCTGATCACGATGCAGCTGCAACTGGACGCTGAGGGGCTGATCACGGACGTGGCCTTCTCTGGACGTGGCTGCGCCATCTCGCAGGCCTCCGCCTCGCTCTTGACGGACGAACTTCGCGGGAAGCGTGCGGAAGAGATCACGGCACTCGGGAGCCCATACGTGATGGAGCTGCTCGGCGTGGAGGTTGGCCCTTCGCGAATCCACTGTGCACTGCTCGGCCTGGAGACCACGCAGAAGGCAATTGCAACCTGGCGCAACAAGGCATGAGCGGATCGGTCAGGTAGACTCAAGGCTATGAGCGCAGCAGAACTGATCGCGTCCGTAGCCGGGGAGCCGTCCATCTGTCGACGGCCGTCGTCCCCCGCCCCGCGACCCCTCGCGCGCTAAGCACCTCGCAGGGAGTCTCCCGGGTGGAACGGGACGCCGGCGGCGTCCCACCCAGATGGCCACTTCGGCCCGAGACTCTCAGTACAAGATGAGGTGAACCAGATGTCACAGATGACAGACTCACGAGGATTCCGAACCGGAGCTGCGATCAGCGTGCTCCTCCTAGCCGTTGCGGCGCTGCTTCATCTCGAAGAAGCGACACGGACCGCATCCGCGCTCCTGGTTGTGGCGATCGCCGCCGCAATGTTGCTCAGTGCTGCCACCGGGTTGCGCGTGAGCCTGCTCGGCTTACCGTTCCGCGTACTTCGCGAGCGCGGAGTGATTGGCGCACCTGCACCGAAGGACCTTCAGCCAGTCCCAGGGCTTCGCCTTGCGCAGGTGATGGGCGGCACGATGCTTCTTATGGGCGTCGTTGCTCACGCGGCGTTTGCCGCAGATATAGCCGCACTTGCGCTGGTGGTGACCGTGGCCACGTTGCAGTCGTTCCTTGCCATCACGGGCATCTGCGTGGCATGCAAGTTGTACGGCGTGGTGGTCTGGTTCCAGAACCGAAGCCTGCCACAAGGTTC
>CAIZYO010000069.1 GCA_903937225.1 uncultured Chloroflexota bacterium
GATCTATGCGGGCCGCGAGTCGCTCAACGATCAGCGCGCCGATCAGTGGGGCGGGCCATGCCACGCCACCGATTGGGATCAGCCCACCAAGGACTCGCTCGCCGAGGAGTTGTCCGAGCAACGCACCGACCCCCGCGGCAGCGATCGCAATGGGTAGCAGCGCCCGGATCGCGAGGAGGCGCCCAGCAAGTGTCGCCACCGCAATCGTCAGACCAATCAAGAGTGGCGCAGGCTCAAGCATGCAGTGGTGCGTGAGCGCTGATCTGACCGCCAGCGGCAAGCGTCTCTCCGTCATAGAGCACCACCGTCTGGCCAGGGGATGGCGCCCAGAGAGGATCGAGTAACTCCAGTGTTGCTGCGCCGCCCCCCTTACTAACCAAGCGCCCCGGCGCCGTTACTCCGCGATGCCGGATCCTTGCCGCACCATCAAGAACTACGCCAGCAGGCAACTCTCCGCTCGGAGTGGCGGCCCCCGTCAGCTGGATCTCTCTGCGCTCAAGTGATTCGCGGCGGCCGATCGTGATGCGATTCGTCCGCGGATCAATCGCGCTGACATAGCGCGGCGCCCCTCCCGTCACGGAGAGTCCACGGCGTTGGCCAACGGTGAATCCTGCACTCCCTTCATGCGTGCCGACAACCTCACCCTTCTCGTCAACCACCTCTCCGCGCTGTGGCTCCCAGCCACGCGTGCGCAAGAGCGAACGGTAATCGCCATCTGGGACAAAGCAGATCTCCTGGCTCTCTGGCTTCTCCGCCGTTGGGAGTCCGCGCGCGCGTGCCACCTCACGAACCTCCGGCTTTGTCATCCCCCCAAGTGGGAAGCGCGCCCGAGCGATCGCGTCGCTACGGAGGCCATGCAAGAAATACGTCTGGTCTTTGTCGTGATCCACTGCAGTACGCAAGCGCCAGGAACCACCGTCAGTGCTCACCGCGCGTCGCGCATAGTGGCCGGTGGCAACCGCCTCGCAGCCGAAGAGCGCACTCCCCTTCCCCACGAGCGCGCCGAACTTCACCGCGGTATTGCAACCAACGCAGGGGCTCGGCGTCTCTCCGCCGAGATATGCGCCAACAAATGGCTCGAGCACCGCATCGGCGAACTCGCGCTCAAGGTTCTGAATGTGGAATGGGATCTTCAACTGGTCCGCCACGCGACGCGCATCGTCAGCCGCGTCAAGGGTGCAACAACTCTTCCTCCCGCCATCCACCCGATCCGCAGCATCGTGAAGTCGCATCCACACACCAACAACCTCGTGTCCAGCCTCTACGAGGAGGGCTGCCGCAACGGAGGAATCTACGCCACCAGAGAGTGCAACAAGCACACGCTCCGACTGCGCCGCCTCCGGCTCGGCAAGCCACCCGCTGGGAAGTCCGTGTGCGTTCATGTGGATCGCACTTCAGTGAGCTCCTGATCGCGGACTCGCGCACATGTTGCTGCAACGATCGCCGCAGCACGCTCTGCTTCGCCAATGCTGTTCGTTCGACCGAAGGAGATCCGAATCCCGCCGCGTGACTCGTCGTCAGAGAGACCGCAGGCGGCGAGCGCCTCTGACGGTTCGCGTGAGCCGCTGATGCAGGCAGATCCTGTTGAGATGGCGAGACCCGCGTGATCAAGAGCGGCCACGAGGTCATCACCAAGGGCCCAGCTCGCGGCGTACGAGTGATGTCCAGGGAGTCGATTCGTACGATCAGCGGGGCCAGTAGGACGCAGTCCGTGACCCTCTGGCGCGCCAAGCACGTCGTCAAACGCATCGGAGAGTGCGTTCAAGTGCCGCCGTGTCCCCTCTCGTTCACGTGCCGTCAGCGTCACGGCATGCGCAAACGCTGCAGCGAGGGGCACCGCTTCAGTTCCGCCACGGCGCCCTCTCTCCTGTCCACCACCCGGGACAAGTGGCTTCAGGCGGCGATCAGGTGCTGAGATCAGGGCCGCAATACCCGCTGGTCCCTCAAGCTTTGCAGAACCGATGACGAGATGGGTCGCGCCGGTCTCAGAAAATCGCAACGCACGTGACGCGACCGCCTGTACGGCATCAAGGATCAGCGCGCCTGAGTCAGACTCGGGCCACAACGTTCGGAGCGCGGCGAGGTCTTGTTCGGTCCCAAGTTCCCCTGACGAGATCGCCAGGAGTCCCACGGCGTTTGGACGCGAACGAAGACCGTCCAGATGCCACGCCCCGCTTGCGCTCACTGGGATCAGCTCGACGGACCCTCCAGCAGCCTGATGACGATTGGCGAGTGCTCGTGCGCCGCGGTGCTCCGCAGCCGTTGTCAGCAGTGTCCCGGCGTCGGAGATCTCGCTGGATAGCGCCAGTGCGAGCGCTTCGGAGGCGCTCCCCGTGAAGGTCACCTGACGCGACTCCACCTCGAACGTCTCCGCGATCGAGGCGCGCGCCTCATCAAGGAGCGCACGGGCGCGTCGCGCTTCAGCATGACCGCCGTTCGGATTTCCAATCCCGTCGCGGTACAGCGATGCAAGCAGCTCTGCAACCTCTGTTCGAACAGGCGAGCCTGCAGCGTGATCGGCGAAGATCCGCGCAGCGCTCATCGGAAGAACTAGTTCGCCTCGCGCATCTCGGCGCGCCGGCCAGCATCGCGACGACGATCGTTTTCATTGAGGAGTCGCTTCCGCAGTCGAAGCGCCGATGGGGTGACCTCAATCAACTCATCAGGGCCGATGAACTCAAGCGCGTTCTCAAGCGCCATGCGTCGCGGCGGCGTGAGTCGGATCGCCTCGTCGTGCGAGTGGGTGCGCATGTTCGTCAGCTTCTTCTCGCGCACCGCATTCACATCCATGTCTCCAGGCTTGGCGCTCTCGCCAATGATCTGTCCCTCATACGTCTGCTCCCCTTCTGTAACGAAGAGTTCGCCGCGCTCTTGGATGCCGTAGAGGGCGTAACCCGTGGTGACACC
>CAIZYO010000070.1 GCA_903937225.1 uncultured Chloroflexota bacterium
AATCGGTTGAGGTGAAGCGCGCGGAGCGAGAAGGGCGCGCGCCGATTCGCAAACGCGGCACCGCGATCTTGGACCTCCCAGTCACCGCGCACCTGCCGAGCAGTTACGTGGAGGATGAAGGGCAGCGACTCGATCTCTATCGTCGTCTCGGTGCGGCGCAGAGTGCCGCCTCCATTCGCGCAATTGCCGATGAGATGCGCGATCGCTTTGGCGAGGCGCCCGAACCCGCGCAGCGCCTCCTTGAAGTGGCGCAACTTCGTGCCGACGCGAGCGACGCAGGACTCGCCTCCATCCTTCGGGATGAGGGTCGCCTCGTGATTCGATTTGCGGACCTCCCGCGAGGGGTTGCCGAACGCGTCCTCGCGGATCGCCCACGCGGCGAGCTCACCTTCCAGCAGGGGGGTATCCGGTCCACCACCCCAGCGAGCCCAGAGCGGATCTGGCGCCTTGCCGTGGAGATTGTGGGGCTGCTCGCCGCAGAGGGACGAAGGCTGGAGGCGGCCGCCGCGTCCACCGCCCCGCTCGCGTAAACTTCCGCAGGTGAACCCAGAACAGCTCGCATCAAAGGTCCGCACGATCCCTGACTTTCCGAAGCCAGGGATCATCTTCCGCGACATCACCACACTCCTCCAAGATGCTGAGGCGTTCAACGCTGCGATTGAGGCAATGCTTGTCCCGATCCGCGCGCAGAAGCCGGACGTCATTGTTGGGATTGAGTCGCGCGGATTCATCTTCGGCGCACCGATTGCGCACGCGCTCGGACTCGGTTTCGTCCCAGTGCGAAAGCTCGGCAAGCTCCCAGGCGAGACGATCACCGTGGAGTACGAACTTGAATATGGGAAGAATGTCTTGGAGCTGCATCGCGATGCGCTCACCCCTGGACAGCGCGTGGTGATCGTTGACGACGTGCTCGCCACGGGCGGCACCGTTGCTGGCACGATCCGACTGGTGGAACAGCTCGGCGCAACGGTCGTTGGGATTAGCTTCCTTGCTGAGCTTCCGGCTCTCGGTGGACGCTCGCGTCTACCCGAGGGGATCGTCTCGGCGATCATCCCCTTCTAACGGCGATGGGCGACACGCCCGCAAAGGAGCAGCCGAGCTCAGGTCAGCCCGCGGCGCGTCGTGACTTCTTGCGACAGATCGCCAAGGATGGCGTGAAGTCGGCCACCTCACTCTTAGGCGTTGTTGGTGCGATTCGGCATGAGGCTGGTGCTCTTGCAGACGAACTCCGAACCGTTGATCCACTCAGCGAACGAATCGCCGACGCACCGCAGCCGACGCGCCGGTCTGCCGAAGCGGCGCTCGACCTCCCCGTTGACGCAGGGCTTACGCCGGCTGGCGCAACCCCTCCCGCCGCCGCCTTCGCCTCGCCAGTACGCGACGATGCGCAGGGCCTGATCCTTCTCGACGTGCGCGCGCTCCCCGCGCAGATCCTGGAACGTCGTGCAGATACGCCGAGCGCACTCGCGGCAGCGATCAGCGCCGCGGTGATGGCGCCAGGCCCAGTGCGTGCACTCGCCGCAGGGCTCTCGCTTGCGGCGGAGGATCAGTCCGCCGCACCCGCGCGTGCGGCACGGATGCAGGCGGCGGCCGCTGCACTTCGCAATGCAGCGCCGCACTCGGATGCACTCCGCGATGAGGTCAGCGCAGCACTTGCGGCAGCACCAGGAAGCGTTGCGGCGGTTGTTGCCGGGCGTGCCGCGGCACGGATCGCCGCATACGCCAACCAGGCGGAGCGTCTCGCGAGTGCGTTAGGCGAGTGCGGCACACGTGGCGCAAGTGTCGCGAG
>CAIZYO010000071.1 GCA_903937225.1 uncultured Chloroflexota bacterium
AGAGGTGGCGCGTGTCGTCACTCGCTACGGCCTGATCACCGTCCCTGTTGTTGATGAGAAGCGTCGACTGATGGGTGTCATCACGGCCTCTGACGCGCTCTGGGACGTCCTCCCTGAAGAGTGGCGACGCGAGGCGCCGCGCCGCCTCCGTGAGGGGAGCATTGCCGCCGCCGAAGCGAAGCGCCGCGCAAAGAGCGCCGCTCGCAGCAAGACCACGTCAAGCAAGAGCGCCGAGTAGACGTGGTGATCTGAGATGGCCGATCGACGCAGCGTTGCTCCGCTTGAACTTGCGCGCCGCGCACCGCGCCGCTTCGCCACACTCAGCGCACTCCCCTTCCTTCGGTTGCGCGAAACCTTCCGTGGCCGCCGCGGCCCGCTCGCCTTCCTTGCCGTCGTTGGCCCTGGACTGATCGCGGGCGTCGCGGGGAACGATGCGGGCGGCATCACGACGTACGCCACGCTCGGCTCCTCCACGGGGCTGCGCTTCCTCTGGATCCTCCCGTTCACAGCACTCTTGCTCGCTCTCGTGCAGGAGTCGGTCGCACGCCTCGGCGTGGTCACCGGACAAGGGCTCACCGATCTGATTCGCGAACACTTCGGCGTGCGTTGGACGCTCTTCGCGATGATCATCTTGCTCATTGCGAATCTCGCAAACACCGTGGCGAACGTTGCCGGCGCATCATCCGCACTCGCCATCTTCGGCGCACCAACGCTGCTCACCGCACCGCTCGCCGCACTCGCCGTTTGGCTGATCGTGGTTTACGGCAACTATCACAGCGTGGAGCGCATCTTCCTCTCACTCACCGCCGTCTTCTTGGCGTACATTGCCGCCGCACTCCTCGCCAATCCAAATTGGGCGGAGGTTGCCTCTTCGCTCACCACGCCAGACCTCGGTGGCATCTCCGCAGCAGAGGCGCTCCTTCTCGTTGCGGTGGTAGGAACCACCGTGACGCCGTACATGCAGTTTTATCTGCAATCAGCGGTCGCCGAGAAGGAGATCGGCGTGGAGGAGCTCGGCGCGGCGCGTGCCGACGCCATCCTCGGTTCGGCATGGACGAACTTCATCGCCGTCTGCATCGTGATCGCAACGGCGGTGGCACTTGCAGGGAGTGGTCAAGCGATCAGCTCCGCCGCTGAGGCCGCCACTGCACTTGAGCCACTCGCTGGCACCTTCTCCACGATCCTCTTCGGCGCGGGACTCTTCGGGGCGAGCCTCCTCGCGATGGCGATCATGCCGCTCACTACGGCGTTCGCACTCAGCGAAGCGTTCGGCTTTGAATCAGGCGTGGATAAGAAGCTCGGTGAAGCGCCAATCTTCTACGGCATCTTCACGGTGATCCTCGTGATCGGCGCAGGGGTCGTAATGATCCCGGGCCTCGATCCGATCGGTGCGATCGTCGGAAGCCAGTACCTGCAGGGTCTCTTCCTCCCGATCGTCCTCGCCTTCATCGTCAAGCTCGCCAGTAGCCGCGTGCTCTTGGGAGCGCATGCCAGCCCGCGCTGGTTGCAGATCACAGGATGGGCTGCGGTCGTGCTCCTCTTTGGGCTGAACGCGGCAGTCCTCGTTGCGAATCTGATTGGCGTCGGCGCTTAGCTGATTGGCGTCGGCGCCTAAGGCGCTGCGGTCACCGGTCCAAACGCAGCACCAACCCAGGCGCGCGTGCAGGCGAGTCGTCCACTGAAGTTATCCCCGGCAAAGAGTGACGCGCCAGCAACGCGGCAACTCGTGCCGCTTGGGAGCGTCACGCGCTGGCCGAGCAACAGCATTGGTCGCCAGCCCGCTGGGTCATCTGGACCAGCAACGAGTTGCGCACGCGCGGTGGCTACATAGCCGAAGATCTCGCTGACGTCGTCTGGGCTGATGCTGCCGCG
>CAIZYO010000072.1 GCA_903937225.1 uncultured Chloroflexota bacterium
GGGGCGATCGTTGCCGGACTCGGCGCCGCGGGTGATCACGGCGCAAAGGTCTAACGCGCGATGGGCGCTACGCCCGTCCGCGCCCAACTGCTTGCCGTTGGTGAGCTTGCGCCAGGACGTAGTGCACTTCTCCTTCGACTCCCTGAGCTGATCGCGTCGCTCCGCGCAGGGCACGCACTCCACATCCTCCACGCCGAAGCGGGCGGATACCGTCTTCGCCGCGTTACACCAGTGACGCAGATCGACCTCATCGCTGGGAGTGTCCAGGTTGCGCTGCAGCCGCGCGCCGATGGGGGTCGCGACTCACTCGCGGAGCTCGTACCTGGCGCGCAGCTCTCCGTCGTCGGACCGATCGGACAGCCCATTGATATAGATTCGGACGCGCTGCAGATCCTGATCGTCACCGACGTTGAGGGTTTCCCATGGGTTCGACTCCTCGCCACCTCACTCGCCGCAGCAGGGCGATCCGTGACGATGCTGCTTGAGTCGAATACCGCCGCTGAGATCCCTCCCGCATCGCTTCTCCCTGAGTCGGTTGAGATCCACGTTGCGACAAAAGACGGAAGCCTTGGCCACCACGGGAGTGCTGCAGATCTCATCGCAACGTATGCAGCATGGGCGGACCAGGCGGTTGCTGCAGGATCCAGCGAGTTGCTTAGTGCAACCACACTGCAGCTTCGCGCATCGGGAGTCAGCGATCGCACGAGCGCGCGAGTGTCTCGTCCACGTGGCGAGGGAGGCGCGAAGCGGCTGCAGCTGATCATGGCGCATGAGATCGGTTGCGGGAGCGGTGTCTGCGGCGGGTGTACGTACCAGAGTGCTGCAGGGAGCGTGCGCCTCTGCAAAGAGGGTCCAGCGGTCACGCCGTCAGGCGGTACAGGGCGAACGCGGGGTGCGCGCTGATGGAGGCGCGAGTTGGTGCGGCGAGCGTTCGTACGGATCTCGTGCTTGGCAGCACTCACCCGTTGCGGCTTGAGCGGCCGATCGTGATCGCGAGTGGACCGCTCGGATTTGGCGCGGAGGTGAGTGAGCTGATTGACCTGCGAGACATTGGCCTCTTTGTCACGCGCGGCGTCTCGCTGGCACCGCGGAGCGGTCCAAGCCTGCCACGCGTGGTTGAGGTTCCAGGCGGACTTCTTCACGCCATCAGTCGAGAGAATCCTGGCGTTGATGAGGTGATCGATCGACACGCCTCCGCATGGCGTGCAGCCCCCTGCGCAGTGGCCGTCTCGCTCGTTGCGACGGACGAAAAGTCACTGGCCGCGTTGATCGCGCGGTTTGAGTCACGCGCCGACCAGGTACGTATTGACGCATACGAGCTCGATCTGACGTCGCCAAGTGATGCGCTCGACGGAGCACGATGGGAGAGCGCGCTTGATGAGGGCGTCCGGCTTATTGACGCAGCGAGAGAGAGCACGGAGCTCCCGCTCATCGTGAAGGTCTCACCCGACGCAGCATCGTTGCGCGCGCTCGCTGAAGCGGCGGCAGATGCGGGCGTTACGGCGCTTTCGGTCAGCGGATCGCCGATCGGGTATCTCCCGAGTCGAAGCCGCACCAGAGGCGCGCTCGCCGAAGGTGTGGGCGAACTCTCCGGTCCACTCATTCGACCACGCGCACTCGCCGCAGTCGTATCCGTGCATGGAGCCCTTCCAATCATTGGTGGTGGTGGGATCGGCTCACCAGCAGATGCGCTCGACGCCTTCGCCGCAGGTGCGGCGGCGGTCAGCCTGGGGAGTGCGCTGTGGGCGGATCCTGGCCTGCCGCGCGCGGTGCTTGAGTCGGCGCGTCGTGCCGCCGCTGCACGTGGGCTTTCGAGCATCTCGGATCTTGCTGGACTCGCACTCAGCGGCGCGAACGAGCGCGTCAGCGAGTAGGCTGCGAACCATGAGCGAGCCACTCCTTCCACTCCGCGAACCGTTGAAGCCACCCGCCGACTATCCTCAGTCGCGCGTTGCCTCGCACGATGAGGCGCTGAGTGCCCGACGTGTTGAAGGACTCTTCCTTGCGACAGGTGCACTGCAGCGTGGGCACTTCCTCCTTAAGAGTGGCCGACACGGAGATCGCTACCTTGAGAAGTGGGCGCTCCTGCAGCACCCCGATGCCGCTGCGGAAGTGTGTGCGCTACTCGCCGAGCGGGCGCTCGTTGTGGCGCAGGCTTCCGCCGTTGAGATTGATCTGGTGGCTGGGCCAACCACGGGTGGTGTGCTCCTTGCGTACGAGATCGGTCGACTCCTTGGCGTGCGCGGCATCTTTGCAGAAGAGGTCGCTGGTGACGCGGGCGCAGTGCGACGAGAGTTTCGTCGCGGATTTCAGATTCCACCGCGTGCGCGAGTCCTGATGGTTGATGACATTCTGACCACTGGCGGCTCACTCCAGGCGCTGCTGCCACCACTTCTCGCCGCTGGCGCGCACCCGATCGCCGCGGCAGTGGTGGCAAGCCGTTCTCCGCACATGCGAAGCATTGAGATCCCAGGTCGCGAGAGCATCCCGCTGATCGCAGCGCTCACCCTCGACCTTCCAACGTATGAGGCGAGCGAGTGTCCACTCTGCGCCGCTGGTGAGCCGATCGGTGCGCCAGGGAGTAGTGGCCGCTAGTCGGCGTCAATCTCCAAAATTGCGGCGTCAAGCTCCGCATCACCAATCACCCCTTCGAACGAGTGGATGATCACACCGTTCGAATCCACGGTGTAAATCCAC
>CAIZYO010000073.1 GCA_903937225.1 uncultured Chloroflexota bacterium
AGCGTTCCGCGTCCGACAAGATCAGCAGCAACCACTGCAAGTGATGAGATGCCGAAGAGCAACAGTGGCTCTTCAATCGGGAATCCGCGTCCGAGCGGCCCTGCACCTGGGAGCGCAAGGGTCGTGCCGGAGGCAGGTGTGGCAAACCATCCTCGCGCAAGGCCGATCGTGTCCACTAGAAGAAACGCGATGCTGATCGCGACGGCTACGGGGAGCACCACACTGCGCTGAGTCCATGGGCTCCATCGCCGAGCAATCCCATGGATGCCAGCGATCGACCCGACGATTGCGGCGAGGTAGATCTCCCCCACTATCGTCGCCGGCCCCGTGCAAGTGAGAGTCCAAGCGCCGCGGCCCCAACAAGCACCACGCAAAAACTAATCGCAGCCAGCAGCCAGAAGTTCATCGGATAGAGCTGCACCAGTCGATCGATCGCAGGATTGAATGTCCAGTTCCCCGCAGGAAAGAGCAGCTCATGCGCGAACGTGAACGTCGCATCAAACGCGAACGCGAACGCACCGCCAACAAGCGCGGCACCCGTGCCAAGGAGGAGGGCGCCGTCATGGAGTGCCTGGTAAAACCAGCGACGCTTGCGAATGAAGAGCGCAGCGAGTACGGCCATTGAGGCTGCACCCGCGATCATCAGGATCCGAAAGAGCACGCCGACGTCTACGAGGTGCGAGCGCTCTGAGGCGCTCAGCAGCGGTTCACCACTTAGGGGGACATCAAAGGCTCCGCCAACGAGGAGATCACGGACGAGTGCATCGGAGAGCGAGTGTGCAACCGGTGCGGCGACGTTGAGGCTCTCCGACGCATTTGCAAGGTCAAGGAGGAGATGCACGACTGGTGGGAGGAGGAAGAGGCCAAGGGTGAGCGCAATCAGGGCGAGAAGCGTGAAGGCGGCTGCAGCGATTCGACGCGCCGCACGGCGCATCTGCTTCACGCGTCGACGAGGACGCGTCCCTGCTCCCACCACGAGCGCAGGGAGAGCGGGTCAGGCGCAACTCGGCCAAGAAGGAGGGTTGCCCGCGTGACGGCCGCCTGGAACTCTTCCCAATCACTTTCGGCGAGTGTTCGAATGCCCGGATATCCGGCCGCGGCGAGAAGCTGATGCTCGTGGCGACCAAAGAAGGCGAGGTTGAGCAAGAGCGCTTCATCGCGCCACTCGTCAACATCAGCAAGGGAGGCATCAGTCTGGTCAGCGAGCGTCTGGCGCCGGGTCGGCGTTTCGCTCCGCTCAAGGAGGAGCCCCGTGGTGAAGATTCCCTGCGCCTCCAGCCGGGCGAGGTGGACTGGCTCAATCCGTGTCAGCTCGTCAATTGATGGCATGGCTACCCCCTTTTCGGCAGCGTAGCGCCTCGCCCCCTCCACTGCCCTCCGCAGGTCTTCCTCCTCAACCCGCTCCACGCACCCCAGATTTGTTACATCTCGCGGCCGCTTCGCCAGATTGTTGCGGTTCCACAATAAAGTGCCCGACTGCGGCATAATCGGGCAAGCGGCGGAGAGAGGCCGCAAGGATATTTGGAGGTCTATAAATGAGTCCAGAACAGGGATACCAGTTGGTATACAACTTCATGTCTCTCGCCATCGCATCGATGGGCGCGAGCTTCTTCTTCTTCATCTCCGCACGCGGGGCGCTGAAGGAAGGAAACCGGATGGCGGTCACGCTCTCAGCCACTGTTGTGCTGATCGCGTTCTACCACTACGTCCGCATCTTCGACTCGTGGGTCGCCACCGCTGGTGGTTCACTCGGCGAGTTCAACGAGGCCTACCGCTACGTTGACTGGCTCCTCACGGTGCCACTCCTTGTAGCCGAGTTGATCCTCGTGCTTCGCCTCGACAAGAAGGTCGAGAGCAAGCTCATCCAGAGGAATGTGGTCTACGCCTTCCTCATGATCGCCACGGGCTACATCGGCGAGATGGACAATCAGACCTCCGTGGTCCTTGATTCCTCGCGCACGATCTGGGGCGCAATCAGCACGATCTTCTTCGTCCTGATCCTGCGTGACCTCTTCGGCGGCATTGACGCCTCGTTCAAGAAGCAGAGCAAGGAGATTCAGGGCATCTTCAAGGTGCTTCGAGTCGTACTTCTCGCAACCTGGGGCGTCTACCCAATCGCCTACCTGCTCCCAACAATCGCTGGGAACATTGGCCTAAGCGCCGGTGACGGCCTTGTGCTGAAGCAGGTTGGATACACGATTGCGGACATCCTGGCGAAGCCGGGCTACGGTCTCCTCATCTGGAAGATCGCAACCCTGAAGAACTCAGGCCGCTAACCAACAAGGCCTCTCACGGCGGCACGCCGCCGACGCTAAACAACAGAAGGCCCGGGGGAAACCCCGGGCCTTCTGCATGTCATGAGATTATGGTCGGAGCGACAGGATTTGAACCTGCGACCTCTTGCCCCCCACCGCTCTGGCGAGCCATTTGAGCGTGAAACGCGTCTAGCGCGTCTCACCTGCTCGGCAGGTTTCACGCACGAATCGGCGAAATCTCGCTCCGACGTTCTACGCGAAAGCGTAGCGCTGCTGCTTCGCATCGTAGGAGTATTCGGGAGGCGCTCCCGAACGCTCTGGAGGATTGAGCGATGAAGAGGAGCAGCACCGGCATCGTCGGCGTCTACAGGATCGGGAGCGGCTACGTCGCGGAGTGGCGCGACGAATACGGCGAAGATCGAGCCAAGCGCTTCGCCGATAAATGGGAAGCAGCGCGCTGGCGCGAGGCTGCGATCGAAGGCCGCGCCTCGCAGCACGAGCCGACGATCGGCGACCGGTTGAGCGATGCAGCCATCGAATCGCGTCTCCAGGAAGGAGATCTCAATCCGCGCCGCGCCGACGAGGTGCGCCGCGTGGTGCGCTGGATTCGCGAGACCTGCGGGAGATGAACTTCTAACGCCTACGCGTCTCCTGCTGATCTACCAGTGCGACCAGCGCGGCGGCCAGAACCTTTGGCGAAACTCGCACCTGCTTCAATCGTTGGAGACCGGTCCCCAACAATGACTTTGCAAATCGTTGGGAAGATAGAACTCCAACGCCCCTTCACCGTTTCTACTCTGGTAAACATCGCAGATTATATACTTCGGTGCGCCATCCTGTAAGTACTCTATCTCCGCTTGAACAAACGGATTGCCGTCAAGAAGCACCACACTTTGAACTTGGTTTTCTGCGGTTGCGCTGCCTCCCAGAACGTCAGTCCACACGCGTCGGACTTCTGCGCGGGCATTTTCAAGATCTTGTGAGGTGAGTTTTGCGTAGTTAGCCGGCTCGCCGGCGGCGGCAGCGCACCCAGCTACAAGTGCCGCCGTAAGTCCGAGCGCGGCCAGGAGTTTCATTGCCTACAGCCTAGCCGCTTGAGACGCCTGCGACAAGGTGCTAATGTTCTACGCAGCGGAGTGATCCTGCGGCTTCGAATCCAAGCGGAGCAGCGGCCGAAGGAGCCAATCCGTGCGAGGAAAGCCTCTGCGAGTGATGGTCGGAGCGACAGGATTTGAACCTGCGACCTCTTGCCCCCCAGGCAAGCGCGCTACCAAGCTGCGCTACGCTCCGTTGCCGTGCGCGAGCGGCGATTCTAGCAGCCTTACCGCGTCCCGCTCAGTGCCACTCAGCGGTCGGTGCACGTCCTAGAAGTCCCTCGGCAAGACGCTCAATGCTCACGCCGTGTTCAAGCGCTGCAACGACTGCGGCCGTGATTGGCAGTTCAACGCCGAGACGTGCCGCGAGTAGGAGCGCACCGTGCGCGGTCGGGATCCCCTCCACCGTGGCACCGATCGTCTTAACCGCAACGCTGACCGACGCTCCTGTGGCGAGCAGTTCGCCCAGCCGTGCGTTCCTTGATCCAGTATTGGATGCGGTGAGGACGAGATCGCCAACCCCTGCAAGTCCGAAGGCACTCTCGGCGCGCCCGCCACACGCCTCAGCAAGGCGCGCCATCTCCGCCACGCCGCGGGAGAGGAGCGCTGCCGCCGCATTCTCGCCATATCCAAGCGAACGTACGCCGCTCACGGCGATCGCAAGGACATTCTTCAGCGCGCCCGCCACCTCTACGCCGATCGGATCATCACTCGTGTAAATCCTG
>CAIZYO010000074.1 GCA_903937225.1 uncultured Chloroflexota bacterium
ACCATACGCTGCTGCCTGCCGCAGTACGGCAGATCGTTGCAAGCGCAACTATACCGCTTGACGCAGATGGTTGCAAGTGCAACTATTGCAACCTATGGCAACAGCAGATCAGTCCCAGAACGCGCCGCTCGACGATCTTTCCAAGATCCTTGGGAGCGACGCGCATGCACTCCTCGATCCCGCGGTTGCACGCGCGTGGATCGCCTTCCTCACCGCCTATGGGCGCGTCACACGCGCACTCTCTTCGGAGTTGATGGATGCATCAGGGATGAGTCTCGCCGACTTCGATGTCATGGCACAGCTCGCGCGCGCCGAAGGGTATGCGCTTCGAATGACCGAACTCGCCGACGCGGCACTTATCTCAAAAAGCGGTCTGACGCGTCGTATCGACCGCCTCGCAGTCAACGGTTGGGTGACGCGTCGCCGCTGCACCGAGGATGGACGCGTCCACTGGGCAACACTTACGCCACTCGGCGTCAAGGCATTCCGCGCGGCGGCTCCAGGCCACCTGCGCGCTGTTGCCGAACGATTTGGTGCGTCGCTACCTGCGAGCGAGATGGACCGCCTGACACGCGACTTGATCATGATCGCGACAAAGAATAAAGAGCGGACGCGCGAAGCGGTCTAGCGCAATCTCCTCATCAGGAACTCATTTCAATTAGACGCTGATTGCGGCGCGCACCTGACGCTGGATCCGTGCGAGCAGTCCTGTTGCGCCGCGCATGCGAAGTGGTGAGACCAACTCCGTCAGGCCCAGCTGGAGTGGAGCAGCGGCCGGCACGGCGAGGATCTCTTCTGGCGTCAGGCCGCTGAGGCCGAGCTGCATGATGCTTGCAAACGCACGGGTGGTTGGCGACTCTTGCGGCGCCGTCGCATGGATCTGCACGCTGTCACCGTTCACCTCTGCAATGGCAAAGAGTGGTGACTGACACTCCTCAACACGTTCCATCAGATCAGTTTGCGACGCGTACGGTTCTGGGAGTGGCTTCAAGCGATCTGCGTACTCGAGCAGCAGCTCAAGGCGCATCTCGCGTGGTGTGTCGGCGAAGTCGGCGGCGACCGCAGCGAGTCCGGGTGGCAGTTGTGCTGCGGTCGCGTCCGACATGTGCGTGCGCGAAGCCTATTCAGCGCCGACGGCGATCGGCAGTCGAACGGCGTTGCCCCACTCCGACCACGAGCCGTCGTAGTTTCGGACGTTCTTAAAGCCGAGGAGATAGGTGAGCACGAACCACGTGTGGCTTGAGCGCTCGCCGATGCGGCAGTAGGCGATCACGTCATCGTCCGCCGCAAGGCCCTTCTCGCCCTCATAGATGGCGCGAAGCTCGGCGACCCCCTTGAACGTGCCGTCATCATTGGCGGCTCGCTTCCACGGGACGGACTTCGCTCCTGGGATGTGGCCACCACGGAGCGTCCCCTCCTGTGGGTAGTCAGGCATGTGCGTCAGCTCGCCGCTGAACTCCTGCGGTGAACGGACGTCCACCATGCAGCCCTTGGCGCTGACGTGCTCAATGACCTGCTCGCGGTAGGCGCGCAGCTCGCTGTCGTTTCGCGGGGAGAGCGGGTAGCTTGTGGCCGCGCGCGTCGGCACCTCTTTGGTCATCTCGCGACCCTCCGCCTCCCACTTCTGGCGGCCACCATCAAGGAGGCGCACATCGGTGTGGCCGAAGAGGCGGAAGACCCAGAGGGCGTAGGCGGCCCACCAGTTCGACTTGTCGCCGTAGAAGACCACGGTCGTGTCGCGGTTGATCCCCTTGCGTGACATCAGCGCCGCAAAGCCTTCAGGGCCCACATAGTCCCGCGACACTGGGTCATTCAAATCGGTGTGCCAGTCAACCTTGACGCTCCCCGGGATGTGGCCAGTCTCATAGAGGAGCGTGTCTTCGTCGGACTCCACCACAACCAACCCTGGTGTGTTCAGGTTTGCGGCGAGCCACTCGGTGGAGACGAGTGCGCCTGAGGTGGCGTACTCCTGGAACTTTGGTGTTGGATCGAAAGGTACCTTGCTCATTTTGCTCTCCTTACTCATTGATGGGTTTCGTCGTAAGTCAGCGTTGGCGCGATGCGAGCGTCAACAGATCGACGGTTCACCCTCAAGTGCGCGGAGCTGCGTGCTGGTCATGGGAACACGATACCAGAGCCAGCCTCTGATTCGTGAGCCAAGAAGGGGGAGTTAGCCGAGCAGTGGGAGGAGGAGCCGTCGTGCGCCGTCCACAAAGATCCCGACTGCGAACGCGGCGAACATGAGTGCCGAGATTAGTGAGACGGCACGGACCGTTCGTGGGCCTGTGAACCGCCGCGTTGCCCCCACCACACCAGAGAGGATCGCCGAATGCGCAACCGCCGCGGCACCGAAACCAGAAATGAACGGAACAAATCCGCCAAGGTCCGCAGCCTGCGCCGCAATGATGCTGCCGCCCACAGTTGCGGTCCAGAGGATGAGCGTGGGTGACCCCATCGCAATGCCGAGACCGAGCGCAACCGCACGGAGTCCGTTGGCACGACGAAGTGGTGAAGACTCATCAATGCTGCCGTCACGAACCGCGTCGAGAAGTGCGGCGGCGGCGAACCAGCAGAGGATGCCGCTCCCGCCGAGCCAGAGGATCCACGCAGCTGGCGCCCACGAGAGCAGCACGCTGACTCCAAGTGCGCCGGCGCACGCCCAGATGAGATCGCCAATGCATGAGCCGAGCCCGATCAAGAAGGCGGGCCACGCGCCACGATCCATGGCGGTGCGCACGATCATGACGTTGACGACACCGAGTTCAATGTGGATGGAGAAGGCGAGCGCAGCGCCGAGACGGAAGAGCTCCACGCAGATCTACCTAGACGAGACTATTCGGACTCGACGACGCTCGTTGGAGTGTTGTGTGGGCTGGTGTGCGCGGCAGGGATTACCCCGAGCTTTCCGGCCTTGTAGTCCTCAAACGCCTGAACAACTTCATCGCGTGTGTTCATGACGAATGGTCCGAGCCAGGCGATCGGTTCGCGAATCGGCTCGCCACCCAAGATCAGCACGTCCAGCGCCGGAGTGCGCGCGTCTTGTCGTTGTGCCGCCTTAATGATGATGCGATCGCCTGCGCCGTAGACCGCGAGCTGACCAGACTCAATCGCAGCGGCCTCTGCGCCAACCGTTCCGCGCCCAGAGAGCGCGTACACAAGCGCGTTGAAGTCGGGTCGCCACGGCAGGTCAAGTTCTGCGCCAGGTTGGATCGTGGCGTGCACGAGCGCGATCGGCGTCTGCGTGGAGCCGGGCCCCGTTGCGCCAGCGACGTCACCCGCAATGATGCGCAACAGTGCGCCTCCATCAGTAGAGGCGAGCAGCTTCACCTCTTTGGATCGAATGTCTTGATATGCAGGGGGCGACCACTTCTTAGCGCGCGGGAGGTTCACCCAGAGTTGAAATCCGTGGAAGAGTCCACCGCTCATCACAAGAGACTCTGGAGGCGTCTCGATGTGCAAGATGCCGCCGCCGGCCGTCATCCACTGCGTGTCGCCATTGGTGATGCGACCGCCACCACCATTGCTGTCGCGGTGATCGAAGATGCCATCAATGATGTAAGTGACCGTCTCAAATCCGCGGTGCGGATGCCACGGCGTCCCCTTCGGCTCGCCGGGTGCGTACTCAACTTCGCCGAGTTGGTCGAGCATGATGAATGGGTCGATCAAGTTCAGCGGCGCGCCCATAAAGGCCCGGCGGACAGGGAAGCCTTCACCCTCAAAGCCGCTCGGTGCGGTGGTGAGTGAGACCACAGGTCGCGGCTTCTCGGTGAGCAGGTCGGCAACGCTCGCGCGCGGCAGGAGCGTGATGTCTGGCACCGTGATCGCTGGCATGGCGACATCTTAACGGATTGGTTGCACTGCGTACTATGCTCAGAGGGCGGCGCACTATGCGTGCGCCCGTTGTTGGAGGTGAGTGCGTGGATATCTTTACGGCGGTTAAAACTGTTTATTCCAAGTACGCCACATTCAGTGGTCGCGCGAGCCGTGCCGAGTACTGGTACTTCTTTCTCTTCACGATCATTGCCGGCGCAGCACTCAGTGTGATTGATCCCACCCT
>CAIZYO010000075.1 GCA_903937225.1 uncultured Chloroflexota bacterium
CGCTCCCCCTCCCCAGGCTCGATCGCGGCACTCCGAAGGTCATCTCGCTCCGCACGAGCGATCAGCAGCAGTGCCTCACGTCGGGCGTCACCACCACCGAGTTCCTCAAACTCCACTTGTAAGCGTTCGCGCTGCTCAACCAACGCGCCAATCTTCTCTCTCGTTTCGAGGGTCTCTGACCAGCGATCAAGAAGATCCCGCTGGCGACCCCGGTCCCCTAGGCGCTGTTGATCGTGCTGCCCATGGATCTCAATCCGCGGCGCTACCACCGCAGTAAGCGCCGCGATTGTCACCAGCTCGTCGTTGATGCGCGCAATGGAGCGCCCCTCGCTGTGTATCTCTCGGACAACGATCTGTTCCGCTCCATCCGCGCTCAGCAGGAGGTCCACGCGGAGCTTCGCCTCGCCACTCCGGATTGCATCAGTATCGGCACGCGCACCGCGGGCGAGCGCGAGTGCGTCAACGATGAGGCTCTTCCCCGCGCCAGTCTCGCCGGTCAAGACCGTGAGCCCAGCACCAAGTTCAACGCGGACGGCGTCAATGATTGCGAGTCCAGAGACACCAAGCTCAATGATGCGCGACCCGTTCGCAGGGGTGCGCTTCGCGGCGCTCACCGTGGAAGGAGATCCACCTTCTGGCGCACAAGGTCCCAGAAGGGGGCGAGGCCATGAAGTTCAGCAAAGCGAATTGGGAGTGGCGCAGCCGAAACTCGTACTCGATCCCCTGTGGCGAGCGGCTCGTCGATCCATCCATCAATTGAGATAACCGCCTCTTCGCCGTCGACGACCGTGCAGATGACCACCTGGTCGGCGGAAACCACGACCGATCGCAGTGTGGCGAGATAGGCGGCGATTGGGGTGACGATGATGTTGCGGCTCACCGGGTCAAGGATCGGTCCGCCGGCGGAGAAGGAGTAACCCGTGGATCCGGTTGGCGATGAGACCACGACGCCGTCTGCAATGTAGGTGGCAAGGTGGCTCTCTCCAATCGCAACGTCGAGGCGAACCACGCGCGGAAGACGCCCACGCGCGACCACCACATCATTGAGTGCGGTGAAGGTGCGCTCCCCACCGTCGGCGCGTTGCACAGTTGCACGAAGCGCCATTCGCTCCTGCGCACTCCACTTCCCCTCACTGAACGCCTCAAGGGCGCTCGCGAGCTGGAAGCTCTCCGAGCGGGCGAGGAAGCCGATCTTGCCGAGGTTGATACCGAGGAGGGGAACGCTCTGCTCAGCCACGGCGGCGGCGGCGCGGAGAAAGGTCCCGTCCCCACCGAGCGAGAAGAGCACTTCGCTGCCTGGGAGAGCCGCCGCAATGCTTTCGCGCTCCTCGGCTGCGAACCCCCAGTGTTCGATGCCGCGCGCGGCGCACCAACCTGCCGCCTCGTCCCACGCTTCAAGGGCGAGGTCGTTGGTTGGGTTGTAGACAAATCCGTAGCGGCGCATAGTCGCATCATCGCATACGGCCACACTCGGGTGGCGTACCGCACGAGGGCTAGCTTGGGCGGCGCGCCTCCCAGACAGCACGGATCTGGCGCTCGATCCCCGCCTCATCAATCCCGATCAGCGTGCGTAGATCGCTCACACTTCCGTGGTCAACAAATGCTCCCGCTGGGATGCCAATGCTAAGGATCGTGGCGCGGACGGGCTGGCCAGTTGCCGCCTGATCCGCCGCGAGCGATTCAACGACGGCCCCACCGAAGCCCCCAGCAGCAACGCTCTCTTCCAGGGTGACAATCAAGGTTGTAGACCGCCCAAGGCGACGGTAGAGCTCGTCATCGATCGGACTTGCCCAGATCGCATTGACCACGCCGACGGAGAGTCCACTGCTGCGGAGTCGCTCTGCAACGCGGATTCCGCGCTGCACAATCGGACCGAATCCGACGATAACGATATCTGTCCCCTCAGCGAGCGTTTCTGCCTTACCAACAGGGATCGGCTTCGGATCACGAACCGGAACCCCTTCAACGCTGTCGCGAGGATAGTGCAGCGCAAACGGATGGTCCTGTGCGAGCGCGGTGCGCACGAGCGCACGGAGCTCCTGCTCATCTTTTGGTGACGCGATCACAAGGCGCGGGATCTGCCGCTGTGCGGTCAGCGTGAACATCCCCTGGTGGCTCGTCCCGTCCTCACCAACGAGACCGGCACGGTCAACTCCGAGGAGAACTGGTTGATCGTTCTGACAGGCGTCGTGGACGATCTGATCCCACGCCCGCTGCATGAAGGTGGAGTAGATCGCAACCACTGGTCGACCACCACCCATCGCGATTCCGGTTGCGGCGGCAACCGCATGCTGTTCCGCAATCCCTACATCGTAGAAGCGGTCCGGGTACGCCTTTGCGAATGTGTCGAGGCCTGTCCCAGTTGGCATGCCAGCGGTAATCGCAACGATGCGCCGATCATCCGCGGCGGCGGCAACGAGCTCCGCTGCAAATGCGGAGGTGTAGTTCGGCTTCTTCGGCGCGGGGGCAACGGGGACCGCACCCGCCTTGCCGTATGAATCCGTGGCGACGCCAACCTCCATCTTCGGGAGTGCTGCTCCGTGGAAGGTGATCGGATCCGCTTCCGCAGGCCTGTATCCACGACCCTTCTGTGTGCGCACGTGCACGATCACCGGTCCTGGCATGTTGAACGCGCTCGTGAACGCCTCTTCCATCTGAACGCGGTTATGCCCGTCCAGTACCCCGACATAGGTGATCCCGAGGTCTTCAAAGAGTCGTCCAGGCTCTTGCGCAAAGGAGATGACGGAGCGACGGAAACTCTTTGAGAAACGAACGAGGGTTTGCCCGATGAGTGGGATCGCCCCCACGATGCGATCGTATCGACTCTTGCTATCGCGCCATGTTCCGGAGAGCTTGACCTTGGAGAGATAGGTAGAGATTGCTCCCACGGTTGGCGAGATTGACATCTCATTGTCATTGAGCACAATCAGCATCTTTGTTTGACGGTGTCCGATGTCATTGAGCGCCTCCAGGCTGAGCCCGCTCATAAGCGCCGCGTCCCCAACGATGACCGCGATCTTTTCGCTACTTCCGCGAACATCACGGGCAAGCGCGAGGCCTTGGCCGATCGAGATCCCAGTGCCAGCATGGCCGCCATCGAACACGTCGTGCGGCGATTCGCTCCGGCGCGGGAATCCGCCAATGCCGCCGAGTTGACGAAGGCTGCCGAAACGTGCGAGGCGACCCGTGAGAAGTTTGTGTGGGTATGCCTGATGGCCAGTATCAAACACGATCCGGTCGACGGGTGAAGACATGATGTGATGCAGCGCAATCGTCAACTCCACCACGCCGAGGCTCGGGCCCAAATGGCCTCCCGTCACCGCCGTGGTGGCGATGATCGCCGTGCGCACCTCTTCAGCCAGCTGCGTGATCTCGGCTGCGGAGAGCCCCTTTAGGTCGCTTGGCCCGCTTAGGCGCGCGAGGAGCGAGTCTGGACCGACCGCACGTAGCGCGATCCCTTCGTCCACAACCTTGCGCGGCTCAACGCTCACTGCTCCTCCTCGTCATCATCTGCGTCAAGCTCCGCCAGCCCACCCTCAGGGAGCAGCTCTTCAATCCGCAGTCGGGCAGCCTCAAGCTGCTTCTGTGCGTGCTGTTGCAACTTCACGCCACGTTCAAAGTGGGTAACGGCAGCTTCAAGGCCACCATCCTCTGATTCGAGTCGCTCCACGATACTGCGAAGCTCGCGCATCGTTGTCTCAAAATCTTCGGGGAGCGCGCTGCCGGTCGACTTAGGACGCTTTGCCGCCATCTCGACCCCCCTTTTCGCTGCGCTTTACGTTCGCCACAAGTGACCCCTCGGCGAGCCGCACTAGAATCTCACGCCCAACGGGAGCTTGTCGCCATGAGCGCACAATCGACCCATCCCCCCCTTCAACCATGGCATATCCACGAGAGAGAATGGCGAGCGGCGAGAGGGCGGCGAGGAGGAGGTGCGCCTGTCGTACCTGGTGCGCCGCCCCTCGAAGGGAGAGTCGGACCCCGCGCACAAGGTCGTCCCCCATCTGTGCGAGGCGTTCTTCCTCCCGTTCAATCTGATTCTCAGGTCCGGCTGCAATCAACGACCGCCCCTCTTCGCGAAGTTCAGTCGCACACTCAAGGACGATGCGTTGCACCTCCTGGTATCCACGGCCGAGCAGTTGCAGCGGTCGGGCGCGAATCAAATCAAGGTTCGGTGAGAGTCGTGCCGCCGCAATGCTCGGCGTCCCCGCACGATCATCCGCGACAAGGTCTGCCAGCGTCACATCCGATTCATGCCCAACAGCGGAGAGCACCGGAAGTTGGGACGCCGCGATCGCACGTAAGAGCTCCTCGCTGTTAAAGGCAGACAGGTCGTCACTTGATCCTCCGCCTCGCGCAAGGAGGATCACGCTCGGCGCGCTCCCAATCCCCGCGCGCGCCTCTCGAGCCGCATGCGCATTGGCACGGCGAATGGCTTCAGCGAGTTCCGCTGGGGCGGTCGCACCTTGGACTGGGGCATGAACGAGAAGGAGTCGCGTCTGTGGCGCAGATCCGCGCAGGACGCGAATCACATCGTGCAACACCGCGCCCGAGCGAGAGGTGACGATTGCAATCCCTTGCGGTGCAAGGGGGATTGGGCGTTTGCGGGCCGCATCAAAGAGACCTTCAGCCTGGAGCTTTCGTTTCAGCGCCTCAAGTTCCTGTGAGAGGAGTCCGATCCCGCCTGGTCGGATCAGCGTGCTTGCAATCAACTGATACCTGCTGCGCGGGGTGTAGAGATCAATCCTGCCAATCAAGATCACAATTTCGCCGACCGCTGGAACCTCCTCACCAGGACGAATGCTCCCGCGGAACCGAACCGCATCAAGCGTCGACTCGGCGTCACGAAGCGTGAGGTACTCGTGCCCCGCCGTGCTGCGCATGCTGCTCTGCACTTCGCCAATGACCGCACACGATGCGAGGAGGGGGTCTTCGCTGATTTGGGCACGGATGCGTGCCGCAACTTCAGTGACGCTGAGTGCCTCTTCTGGGGCGGGCTGCGTGATCAGACGCGAGTCTGGTATTCGCCGGTACGCGTATCCACGCGGATGACATCACCAACGCTCACAAAGAGCGGCACCTGCACCACGAGGCCAGTCTCAAGGGTTGCGGGCTTACGCGCGCCAGTCGCCGTATCGCCTGCGAAGCCAGGATCCGTCTCCTTGACGACCAGATCAATGTTGATTGGAAGTTCAACCCCAAGCGTCTCCTCCTCGTAGCTGATTCGCTCAAGCACGAGGTTGTCCTTGATGTAATCCTTCGCCTCGCCGAGCTGGTCGCCCGTGATGACGAACTGGTCGTAGTTTGAGGTGTCCATGAACGTGTAATCGTTGCCATCTGAAAAGAGAAACTGCGCGGGGCGACGCTCCAGTGTGGCGCGTGGGAACTTTTCACCCGCCTGGAAGGTCTTCTCAACGATTGACTGCTTCCGAACGTTGCGGAACTTGATTCGAACTTGCGCTGAGCCTCGACCAACTTTGATGTGGTGGTACTCAAGGATCTGCCAGAGGTCACCCTCCAACTCAATGACGATCCCCTTCTTTAGTTCGCCGGTTGAAATCATCTGGCTCCCCCTCTCTTTCGGCCGCACGGCCGCTCGGCCAGGACCCTCTCTTGCCTGCCAGTCTAGCCGTCAGCTCACGATCAAGGGTGCGGAAGGGAATCGCGTGAGCGTGCTCACGCTGCGACCCGCAAGGTCAACCGCGACAAGATCTTCGATGCGAATCCCGATTCGCTCCTCAAGGTAGATCCCTGGCTCCACGCTGAACACGGTTGGCGAAGGGAGCGGAGCCTCAGATGCACCGCGCGAGAGCGAGGGTGACTCATGAGTCTGCAGTCCAATGCCGTGCCCGAGCCCGTGTTCATACACGCCGTCCACGTCACCCATTGCCGCGCGTGCGGCGTCGTCTGCTGCCCGTCCAGAGGGGAGCGCTGGTGCCCCACTCTCCACCGCGTGCTGCAGCGCAGCGATCGCCGCCCGCTGTCCATCAAGCACGCGCTGGTAGAGCGCGAGATCAACATCTGACGCAGCGCCAACAAAGAGCGTGCGCGTCATGTCGCTGCGATAACCCGCAACTTGTGCGCCGAAATCAAAGAGGGCAACCTCGCCGCGCTGAAACGGACGAGCCCCTGGATTTCCATGTGGGAGCGCGGCGTTTGCACCAGCAAGAGCGGCCACATCAAACGCGAGTGCCTCTGCACCACCCTCTCGCATTTCTCGCTCCAAGAGCCACGCCACCTCCGCCTCGGTTGCGCCAGGGAGGAGCTTCGGCAGGACGGCGGCAAGTGCGCGATCCGCTACCGCGCAGGCGGCAGCGATCCGCTCGATCTCCGCTGGCTCCTTTACGGCGCGGAGGGCAACCCCCCAACCTTTCGTCGGCGTGAGGGTGAGTCCGGGGGCAGCCTCTCGCATGCGTTCCCAGATCGCGTGACGGATGGCGCCAGGGTCAACCCCGAGGCTCCGTATCCCATGGGCCTTCGCCCATGCCGCAATCGCCGCACCCGGATCACTCCCTGGGTCGAGCGGGGTGGCGAGCGCCGCTTCACGCCGCGCCTGCACCGTGTACCGCGAATCGGCAAAGATCGCGAACGCGTCCGCGGAGATGAGAATCCAGCCACTTACGCCAGCGGTTGGCTCCTCGTTTGGCCCGAAACAGATGCCAGAAAAGTAGCGCGCATCCGCGTGCGACGTAAGCAAGAGTGCGTCAAGGCCCTCCGCTCGGGCACGCGCGCGAAGCGCCGCAATCCGGTCAGGTCGTGCCGCCGCATCTGCATCACTCCATCGTTGAAGGTCGGCCTGACTCGGTGGCGCGGCGAAATCACTTGGAACCGGTCGCCTTGACTCCGCTGCGCTCACTTGTAGCCGTACTTCTTGGCCTTCGCTTCGTGCTCAGCAAGCGTCTTACTGAAGTCGTGTCGGCCACCACTATCCGGGATCAGAACGAAGTACATCTCTTTGCGGCTCATATCTGGGTTGAGCGCCGCCTCAATTGACGCGCGCGATGGAGAAGCGACGGGTGTTGGCGGGAGCCCACCACGCACAAAGGTGTTCCAGGGGACAAGGTCTTGCGGCACTCGTGGCGGCACCAATCCAACATACGGCTGAGGTGGGAAGGTCCAGAACTCGTAGTTCTCCCACTGCGAGAGCTTCAAGGTTCGAAGTGCCGCTGAGTCGGCCACCCAGATGATGGTCGGATCTGCGAAGAGGCCAATCCCCTCCTGAAGGCGATACGCATAGACGCCCGCCATTCGTGGTCGCTCGTCGTCAAGGGCCGCCTCTCGCTCAACGATTGAGGCGAGGGTCAGCACCTCATGGAATGAGCGTCCATCTGCCGCGCTGCCGCGCAACTCAGCTGGAACCTGCTCGGCGAAGCGATCGAGCAGCATGCGGACAAAGCGCTCCGCAGTGGCGCTCACAGGCACATTGAATGTGCCAGATCCGAGTCTCCCCTCCAACGTTCCCCCGCGAGGCAGGTCGAGCCAGTCGTAGTCAGCGATCAGTGCGGCGGGTGGCGTACGTAAGAGGTCAAGGAGTTCGCGTTGCGTGAAGGGGAGATCGATCGTCCCCGCTTGCGCAACGATCTGTTCGAGGCGCAGGCCTGCACGCAACTGCACGGCGATCGCCGGCTCGCGATACGGCTGTGTCAGCGCCGCGGCAACCTCTGCTGGCGTCATGCTCCCCGCCACCTGAAAGACTCCCGCCTGCAGCTGCCCCTCGAACCCAGCACGGCCAACCGCCACGATGAACCCTGTTGGATCAGCAATAAGCCCCGCGGCATAGAGTTGTTCAGCGATCGCAGCGGTACTACTCCCTGCGGCGATCTCTACCCTCACAAGCGACGTGTCGTCAGACGCGGGAGCGGAAATTCTCGTCCCGAGTCGTTCAACCGCAATGTCTCCAATCAGTGGGAGCGAAAGGATCCCAGGTGAACGCAGACCAGCGCTGATGAGCGCGTCGCCCAGAATGGAAGGGGCCGCGACACGACCCGCGGCAAGTAGCAGAAGAAACGTGGCGAGGAGCGCAAGTCGACGCGTTGCGCTCACGCCTCGCCCGCCGCTCGAATCAGGCCTGGATCGACGTGAAGGCTCGGATCGGCTTCGTCCTCGAGGATGAGTTCAGCTGCCGCTTGGTCAATGGATGCACGATATGCCGCGCGTCGACGTGGGCCAGGTTCGCCACCGCCTGCACCACCCCCCTGCCGACCCACCCGCTCCTTGGCACGCTCTGACGAGTAGCGCTCATCTATGAACAACACTGGCAGGCGAAGTTGACCCGCAACCTCATCTGCCCAGCGGAGCGTCTTCTCACCCTGCGTGCTCGCTCGTCCATCACTGTGGAGCGGGAGTCCGATCACGAGTCGTTCAATGCGTTGTTCACCACAAATGACGGAAAGTCGTGCCGCATCCGCGCTGGCACGCTCCGCTCGCATCATCGTTGGGAGGCCGCGTGGCGGGGCATCATCAACGGCGACGGCGAGACCGATACGTCGATCACCAAGATCAATCCCGAGTCGCCGACCAACTCCGCTCATTCGGCGGCGCCGGTTGTGGGGACGCCGAGAGCAGCCGCCATCGCTGTAATCGCGAGTGCCGCATCGCTCCCTTCCGCGCCACGCCCTTGGCCCATGTTCGCCTTTCCGCCGCCGCGCCCGCCGATTGCCAACGCGCCAATCGAGACAATGCTCCCTGCGTTGGCCACCGCTGCATCAACCCCCTCAACGACAACTAGGATGTCTGGCGCTCCCCCCGAACGTACAAGGGCAATGACGCCAGGGCCCATGCGCTTACGAAGCTGATTCGAAAGTTCCTTGAGCTCCTCAACATCCTCCACGTCAACACTGGCAATGAGGACTCGGTGGCCAGCAGGTGCGCTCGCCGCCCTTGCGACCAGCGCGGCAGGGTCAACGCGCTGCGCGCCACCCTCACGTGCCCGGCGCTTCGCGCCCTTCAGCTCCGCCTGGAGTTGGGTGATCTTCTGAAGGAGCAGCTCTTGATCCTGGAGTCCAAGAAGGTCGGCCGCCGCCTCAACGCTCTTCACTCGTGCGCGCAGATACTCGTCCGCCACTGGGCCGCTCAAGGCTTCAATGCGGCGTAGGCCCGAACCGATGCTGCGATCAGAGGTGATGACGAAGCTCCCTACCTCGCCTGTTGCGCTGCAGTGGGTGCCACCGCAGAGCTCGTGGGAGTAGTCCGCCATCCTGATAGTACGAACGCGCTCGCCATACTTCTCGTCAAAGAAGGCGTCCGCACCAGCGTCCACCGCCTCCTTCATGCTCATCTGCGCCGCCACAATCGGAATGTTGGACCGAATCGCGCGCTGCACCTCGGCCTCAACCGCGTCGCGCTCGTCGCGCGTCAAGGCACGGTCGAGCGGGTAGTCAAACCGAAGGTATTCGGGGTGGACAAGTGAACCGCGCTGTTTAGCATCGGCGCCCGCAACGATGCGGATCGCACGATGAAGTAAGTGGGTCGCAGTGTGATTACGGACCGTAGCCTCCCTCCGCGGAGCGTCTACGCGCAGTGTGACTTTGTCACCTACGGCGATCGGCCCACGCAGCTCCGTCTCGTGCAGCGTCATTGCGCCAACCGGTCGCTGCGTGTCCGTGATGCGGCCAATTGCTCCCCCGTTCGTCCCGAGTAGTTCGCCTTGGTCGCCAACCTGGCCGCCACGTTCGGCATAGAAGGGGGTTCGTTCAACCACAATTCGCGCACTCCCCGCTTCGGCGCGCCCCGTGCTCCCTGACTCGATCAGAATTCCCTTCACCGTGGCAATCCCCTCAAGATGTTCGTACCCGATGAACTCCGTGTCGCCAACGGCTCGGAGCATCTCCTCCAGCTGAGCAACGGAGGCGGCGTGTTCGGCAAGCTCCGCCTTCTTCCCGCCACGAGAGCGCTCTCGCTGTTCCGCGAGCGCCGCGTCAAATCCGACACGGTCCACCGCAACGCCCCGCTCAGCGGCGAGTTCAACGGTGAGATCAATGGGGAACCCGAACGTGTCATGAAGCTTGAAGGCGACACCTCCGTCAAGTTGCGGCGCATCTTCAGGGAGTTGATCGGCGCGCACCCCAACCGCGCTCGCCCCCTTTGCAAGCGGCGCTAACGCGTCGGCGAGGAGGGCCGATCCGCCGTCGAGCGTCCGTGCAAACTGCGCCTCTTCGCGCTCAAGTGACTCCACAACAACAGTCTCACTCTCACGGAGGTATGGGTACGCCTCGCTCATAATCCGAATGACCGCACGCGCAACCTCAGGGAGAAACGAACGCTCAATCCCAAGAAGTCGTCCGTGGCGAACCGCACGTCGAATGATGCGGCGCAACACATAGCCTCGCCCCTCATTCCCTGGACGTACGCCATCCGCGAGCAAGAATGTCACCGCACGCGAGTGGTCAGCAATCACCTGATAGCTGAACCGTTGCTTCTCAAACGTCGCTCCGTCATGGCCGGTGATCTTCTGCAAGAGCGCATGGATTGGGAGGAAGAGGTCGGTGTCATAGTTCGAAAGCACCTGTTGACTGACGCTGGCGAGTCGCTCGAGACCCATCCCAGTATCGACACTCTTAAATGGCAGCTCGGTACGCCGACCATCCGAGTGCTGTTCGTATTGCATAAAGACAAGGTTCCAAATCTCTAGCCAACGCGGGCACTGTTCAGAGTGATCGGGGGTACACGTCGAACCACAGGAGAGCTCAGCGCCGCGATCAAAGTGGATCTCCGAACATGGGCCGCACGGTCCGGTCTCGGCCATGCGCCAGAAGTTGGCATCGTCACCCTTCTCTACGTTCCCCCAGCGAGCGAGGCGTTCCGCGGGGAGGCCAATCTCGTCCCGCCAGATCGCCGCTGCCTCTTCGTCATCGGAATAGATCGTCGCGGCGAGCCGGTCGGCTGGGATGCCGAGCTCTACCGTCAAGAACTCCCACGCCCAGAGGATCGCGTCGCGCTTGAAGTAATCGCCGAACGACCAGCTCCCGAGCATCTCAAAGAGGGTGTGGTGCCGAGGTGTGCGCCCAACCTCCTCAAAGTCGTTGTGCTTCCCCGCCACCCGAAGGCAGCGCTGATAGTCAACCGCTCGGGTGTACGAGCGCGTCTCCGCGCCACTGAACAACTCTTTGAACTGGACCATCCCAGAGTTCGTGAAGAGGAGGGTGGCATCTCCTGCAGGGAGAAGCGAGGCGCTCGGCACTGCGGCGTGCCCGCGAGCCTCAAAAAAGGCGATGAATCGCGACCGCAGTTCGGCGGCGCCATATGAAGGAATCCGTGGGTCTCGCTTCATGAACCGAGCGTAGCAGAGGGATCCACGAGCTCCGTCGCCCCTAGGGCTGCCGACCACGCTCCCAGCCGCTCGCGATGCGGGCCGCGAGTCGCTCAACGATCAGTGCGCCGATCAGTGGGGCGGGCCATGCCACACCGCCGATTGGGATCAGCCCACCAAGGACGCGCTCGCCGAGGAGTTGTCCGAGCAACGCACCGACCCCCGCGGCGGCGATCGCAATGGGGAGAAGCGCCCGGTCCGCGAGGAGGCGCCCGGCAAGCGTCGCCACCGCAATCGTCAGACCAATCAAGAGTGGCGCAGGCTCAAGCATGCAGTGACGCGTGAGCGCTGATCTGAC
>CAIZYO010000076.1 GCA_903937225.1 uncultured Chloroflexota bacterium
CCAGAACGCTGCGTCGATCAAGCCGACCTACTCCGCGCATTTGATCTGCCGATCGCCCTTCTACAAGACGAAGAGGCCCTTGAGCGCGTGGCGGACCACGTCGTCCGTGCCAAGGCTGCAGAAAACGTTCGTTACATGGAGCTTCGTTGGGGGCCCCACCTCCACACGGCGAAGGGGCTGACGCAGTCACAGGTGATCGCCGCTGTTGCACGCGGTGCAAACTCAGCTGCCGCGGAGGTTGGTGTGCAGGTGCGACTAATCGTCACCGCACTGCGCTCGCACAGCGTGGACGAGAACCGCGCACTTGCGGTCGCCGCCGTTGCAGCGAAAGATCTTGGCGTGGTTGCCTTTGACCTCGCTGGTCGCGAGGCGGCCTTCCCTGACCCGCTTACATTCAAGGACGCGTTTGATGTTGCGCGGGGCGGCGGCCTTGCGATCACGCTGCACGCGGGCGAGTGGGGTGGCGCGGCGCAGGTTCGCCGCGCGCTGGAGGTCGCGCCCGCGCGCATCGCGCACGGTGCCGTTGCCGTTGATGACGCTGCGCTGTGCGACGAGCTGATCGCACGCGGCGTGGTGCTCGACCTCTGCCCCTCGAGCAACGTTCAGGCCGCGATCGTCCCTGGGTACGGCGACTTCCCGATCCTCGCCCTCCACCGCCGCGGCGTACGCGTCACCCTGAATACCGACGACCTGATCGTCAGCGATCTGACCCTCTCCGAGGAGTACCTGAGGGTCCGCCGGCGCCTCGGTGCAACTGTTACCGAACTCCTCGCGCTCGCCCGCACGGGGTACGAGGTTGCCTTCCTTGATGAAGCGGAACGGCGGCCCCTTTTGGCGGCGTTTGACGCGTGGGTTGAGGAGCGGCTCGGTAGATAAGGGGGCTTGGTGACCCGCACGGGAAACCTGAGCGCAAATCACCTCAGAATCAGGCACAATGCCGCCAGAGGTCAGCGCTGTGCTGGCCCGCTGAGGCCTACGCGCCTCGGCTAAGGAAATAGCGGAGGGCTACATAAAGATGAAGACGCGAATGTTCGCGCTCCTCACCGTTCTCGGGCTCGTCGTGGCTGCCTGTGGCGGTTCGACCGAGTCACCATCCGCCTCTGTTGATGCCGGCAAGGCTGACTACAAGGCGTGCCTCTCGTTGGACACGGGCGGGCCAGCGGATAAGAACTTCAACCAGTCGGCCTACGAAGGACTCTTGGCACTAGAGGCTGAGGGCTTCCAGATCGCCTATACGACGGCGGTTGATGACTCCTCGTACGCGCCAAACATCCAGCAGCTGATTGACCAGGGCTGCAACACGGTGATCGCGGTTGGTTTCAACCAGGGCACCGCGCTTCAGGAGAAGGTCGTTGCGCCAGAGAATGCAGAGATTGCCTTCGGGTGGGTCGATGCAACGTGGACGCTCGAAGACGGCACGATCCCAGCGAACTTCACTGGAATCGATTTCCAGATTGATGAGGCTTCCATGCTCGCCGCGTATCTCGCAGCAGGCATCTCTTCGACCAAGACAATCGCCACGTACGGCGGCGCGCCATATCCTGGCGTGACGAAGTTCATGGACGGTTGGGTCGCTGGAGCCAACTACTACGCTGAGAAGAAGGGCGTAGAGATCAAGGTTCTCGGCTGGGATCCAGCTGCCGCAACCGGTACGTTCAACCCGAGCACTGCGCCGTTTAACGACGTGGACTTCGGGAAGACGACCGCAGAAGGCTTCGTGGGCCAAGGCGCCGATGTGGTGCACGCTGTTGCAGGCACAACGGGCAATGGTTCGTATCAGTACATGCTCGACAACAACCTGTACTCGGTTGGCGTTGACCTTGACCAGTGCATCAGCCTTCCTGAGTATTGTGGAACACTCCTGACCTCGGCACAGAAGAACATCGGTGCTGCAGTGATCACGGCAGTGAACGACCACTTCGCCGGAAACAAGGGCGGCACCAACTACGTTGGTACGCTCAAGAACGGCGGCGTACAGATCGCAACGCTCGATCGAACCGAGTCCGAATGGACCAGCGTGTTCGGTTCGCTCGTTACGGCAGAGCTCAAGGCGGAGGTTGAGGCCCTGAAGGCCGCAATCATCGACGGCTCAGTCAGCGTTTCTTCGTACGCAGGGAAGTAGTTCAATCGGCACATCGTTGACGCGATGAGCCAAGGAACCCCGCCCGAGTGCTTCGGCGCTCGGGCGGGGAACTAAATGCCGCTAATCCGTTTGAGAAGGGGGCGCGCCATATGAAGTTAGAACTGCAAGGCATCACCAAGCAGTTCCCTGGCGTGCTCGCAAATGACCGCATCTCGATCTCCGTCGACAAGGGCCAGGTGCTCGGCCTCCTTGGAGAGAATGGCGCTGGCAAGACCACGCTGATGAACATCCTCTCCGGCCTCTACCGCCCTGACTCGGGCACCATTCGCATCGACGGCACCGAGCGTACGTTCCGTGATCCAGCACAGGCTATTGACGCAGGGATTGGAATGGTCCATCAGCACTTCATGCTTGTTCCCGTCTTCGACGTTACGGAATCTGTCGTCCTAGGGAACGAACCAACCAAGGGTCCGCTCGGAAGCTTCGATCGCGCGACTGCTCGCGCGCAGGTCGTGGAGCTGTCAAAGAAGCACGGACTGCACGTAGATCCCGACGCCAAAATTGAATCGCTCCCAGTGGGCGTTCGCCAACGTGTTGAGATCCTCAAGGCGCTCTACCGCAAGAGTGAAATCTTGGTGCTCGATGAGCCGTCGGCCGTTCTCACTCCTCAGGAGACTGAGGAACTCTTTGAGATCATCCGAGGTTTGGCAAAGAGCGGGACCGCGGTGATCTTCATCACCCATAAGTTGAACGAAGTGATCGCCGTCGCTGACAAGATCACGGTGCTCCGTCGCGGTGCGGTTGCTGGTGATACAACGCCTGCAAAAGCGACTGCCGCAAGCCTTGCGGAGATGATGGTTGGTCGCGAAGTGCAGTTGACCGTCAGTCGCTCCAAATCCAAAGTGCTCGAGCCCATCTTGGAAGTCAACGAGATGAGCGTTCTGAATGACGCGGGCGACCTCGCAGTGGATCGCGCAACGTTTGTCGTCCGAAGTGGTGAAATTCTTGCCGTTGCCGGAGTTCAAGGGAACGGCCAGACTGAATTGGTTGAGGCACTGACTGGGCTTCGCCCAATTGATTCAGGGAGCGTCACCTTGGAATCCAAGCCCCTGCCCGCAGGGTCCCCGCGTGATATTGCGAGCGCAGGCGTCGCGCATATTCCCGAGGATCGCAACCGCGACGGGATGGTCAAAGGGATGACCATTGCTGAGAATTACATTCTCAACACCTATCACCTGCCTCAGTACAGTAAGCGTGGTCTGCTCGATCGGAAGGCGATCAGTGCTGCCACGGAGAAGGCCGTAAAGGACTTTGATGTTCGCACGCCTTCAATTGATACCGACATCGCTTCGCTCTCTGGTGGCAACCAGCAGAAGGTGATCGTCGCGCGAGAATTCAGCCGTAATGTCCGTCTCGTGATCGCCGCGCAGCCAACACGAGGACTTGACGTGGGCTCGATTGAGTACATCCATCGTCGAATCGTGGAACAGCGTGACTCGGGCGCCGCCGTCCTCATCGTCAGTACAGAGCTCGATGAGGTGCTTGCCCTTGGAGATCGAGTGGCAGTGATGTACGAAGGAAGAATCGTGGGCATCCTTGACGCAAAGGACGCAACTCGTGAGAGAGTTGGTCTGTTGATGGGAGGGATCGTCGCATGAATCGCATCGGCGCAATGGCGAGCAAACTTCGCGTGCCAGCCCTTTCAATCTTCGTCGCGCTCTTTATCGGTGCACTCTTCATCATCTTCACCGATGTTGAGGTGCTTGGTCGGCTGCTTTCCGATCCAATTGGTGCTCTCGGCCTTGGGGTAGGGCGTGCGGCGACCGCTTATTCTGCGCTCCTACGCGGTGCATTCGGAGATCCTGAAACCATCGGCAAGGCCCTTGCCTCAGGAGGCGACGTTCAACTTTGGGCGCGCGCCCTGCGACCGATCGTCGAGAGCGTAGTTGCGTCGGTGCCTCTGATCTTTGTCGGGCTCGGTGTGTCAGTTGCGTTCCGGACGGGCATCTTCAATATCGGAGGTGCGGGGCAGTACACCATGGGTGCTGTCGGAGGGACCCTTGCCGCATTGATTTTCGGTGGCGGTGTTACGCCAGCGCCGATCGCCATCATCCTCGTGATGATTTTCGGTCTCATTGGCGGCGCACTATGGGCGTTCATCCCTGGCTTCTTGAAGGCCCGAGTCGGAGCCAGCGAAGTAATCACCACGATCATGCTGAACTTTATTGCGGCCCAGTTCGTGTTCTTCCTCGTATCAAATGTTGAGTTCATCCAGAAGCCCCCCCGTATCCAGCCGGTTTCAAAGGAGTTGAGTCAGTTCGTGGACCTTCCGGGGATTTTGCCAATTGAGAGTCTTCGTTTGGATATCGGGATCATTGTGGCGCTGCTCACCGCGGTCGCTGTGAGCTGGTTCCTCTTCCGGTCCACGCGAGGCTTCGAGCTCCGCACTGCTGGGTTGAACATCGCCGCTGCGAAGTACGCTGGCATGGGCGCGGCGAGTTCCATCATCACCGCAATGCTCATCTCAGGTGCGATTTCAGGATTGGGGGGCGCTCTGGTTGCTGTGGGAACGGTGAAGCAGCTTTCACCAGGAATCGCGGGAAGCGTGGGATTCACGGCGATCGCGATCGCGTTGGTTGGCGGGACTCGACCGAGCGGCGTTGTTGCCACCGCTCTCGTGTTCGGGCTTCTGCAGCATGGCGGGAGCCTCATGCAAGTGACCACATCAATTCCAATTGAAATGCTCCTCTTCATCCAGGCCCTTGTGATTGCGTTCATCGCTGCCCCTGAGCTCACCCTGGGCATCGTCAAAAACCCATTTGTCCGGCGTTCAAAGTCGGTGACGAAATGAGCGGGGGAGGCGACGTGTCACGCACGAAGAAGTCTTCAAAGGGGCGAGTGAAAGAGTCGGCGAGTTCGACCCCCACGGATGTAGCGCCCCAGAATGCCGGTGACAGTGCCGAAGCGCACCAGCAACAGGTTGCGGCACGTATTCGCGCAGGACTATTCGCGATCTTCGCGGCAGTCTCCGTGTTCATTACCTCCGGTTCGTTCGGAGTGGACGGCAACTTCGCGTTTTGGAGCGATTCAATTGGTGGCGAGCAAGTGTTCTTCTCGGTACCCGTCGCACTTCTATGGGGTATCGTTTCCTTCGGCTTTATCGCAATCACCCTGCTCCAGCTTCTCCGTGGAGCGAAGTTCGCGTGGCGGGCCTCGATTGGAATTATCGCCCCCGCCTTAGTCATTGCCCTTTTGGCTCGGCTCTTGGATGGGACAACTGCGAACCTCACCGTATTCTTCACGAGCACGCTGAGCTTTGCCATTCCAGTAGGCATCGGTGCGCTCGCGGGTATCGTCTCCGAGCGGAGCGGGATCCTGAACATCGCGGTTGAAGGGAAGTTGCTCTCTGGCGCGATGGTTGGGTCAATTGCGTCGAGCATTACGGGCGTTGCCATCGCGGGTCCTGTGGCGGGCGCCTTGATCGGGGCGTTGTTGAGCCTGTTCCTCGCATGGCTGGGGATCCGCTACAAGGTGGACCAGATCATTGCTGGAACGGTCATTAACATCGGCGCGCTGGGCATCACGAGTTTTGCGTACCTACGAATTCTGCAGCCATACAGCGAATACAATCGTCCGATCGGGATTGATACCGTAGACATCCCTCTGCTATCTCACATCCCGATCCTGGGTCCAATCTTCTTCTCGCTGAGCCCGTACTTCTATGCATCCGTTGGCTTGATTCTTTTCTTCACGTACATGATTTACCGAACGCGCTGGGGGTTGCGACTACGAGCGGCGGGCGAACAGCCTAGTGCGGCGGGCACCGTTGGCGTTGACGTTGTGAAGCTTCGATACCGTGCGATGTTGATCGCTGGTCTCCTTGCAGGTTTTGCAGGAAGCTACATTGCCTTGAGTGGAACTGGCGGATTCGGAATCAACACCAGTGCGGGTAAGGGATTTATTGCGCTCGCGGCGGTAATTTTTGGAGCGTGGAACCCGATCTATGCATTCGGGGCAGCCCTCATCTTTGGAATGACTTCCGCAGCGACGACGTTGCTTTCAGGCCTCGGAGTCTCCTTGCCACCACAGATTCTGCTTTCAATGCCGTACATCGTCACGATTATCGTGGTGGCGGGCCTCATTGGCCGCGTTCGCGCCCCTGCATCCGCCGGGCGACCATACGATCAGGGATAGAGCCCTCAGCCGGTGAGTAACTCGTCAGTGATCGGTTGGCCCACCTTTCACCACGCGAAACTCACGCCGCGCACCGCTCCTGTCGGAACGGTTGCGAAGCCGCTGCCGCTGATCATTGACAGCGATCCTGGCCTCGATGATGCGCTGGCGATTGCCTGCGCTGTGGTGCGACCGGAGCTCAACCTGCTTGCAGTGACGAGTGTTGGTGGAAACGCTGACGTTCACCACTGCACGGAGAACGCCCTGCGTTTGCTTCACTTGTATGGGGCAGACAGTGTTCCCGTTGCTGAAGGTGCAGTGGGCCCACTCGCTGGTCCACTTGAACGAGCCACCGAGGTTCATGGTGAGGGCGGGCTCGGCAACACCACGCTGCCGAAGGCGCCGCGCTCTGCGGAGCCAGAAGGCGCCGTTGCGCTGATGGCGCGCCTCTTGGAGGCTTCGCCTGAGCCTGTAGCGATCGCGCCAGTGGGACCGTTGACAAACATTGCCCTGCTGATTCGTTCATACCCGCATCTAGCGCCAAAGATTTCCCATATCTGCCTGATGGGTGGCTCGGTCGGGGAGGGGAACTCTTCCGCATCAGCAGAGTTCAATATCTATGCAGACCCGACCGCCGCGGAGATTGTCTTCAGCAGCGGTTTGCCGATCACCATGATTGGACTTGATGTGACTCACCACGCGATCCTTGACCGCACCATTCTCGAGCGACTGACCGCACTTCCGGGAGCGTCCGCGAAGGTTGCCGCCGAGCTGCTCAAGTATTCATTCGATCGATCTGCAGCGTGGGGCCAAGGGGAGAAGATGGCCATTCACGATGCCGTCGCCGTGCTGCACCTCGCCATCCCTGATCTCGTTGGCGTTTCGCGTTACCACGTCGTGGTGGACGCCACGCAAGGGCCGGCGCGAGGGCGCACCATTGGCGATGCGAATCCATATCGACTGAAGCGCGACAAAATTGAACCGAACTGTGATGTTGGGCTCACGATTGACAGCGCAAGGTTTGCAAACGAGATGGTGGAGATCTACTCCAAGCTCCCATGAGTGACCTGAAGCCGAATCCTCTTCCGCTCTCGACGCCATTCCCGCCGTCGCCACGCCGCGCCCCTCTTGGCACGTTGGCGAAGCCTCTCCCGATCATCATTGACTGTGATCCAGGCCACGACGACGCCATGGCACTCGCGGTAGCGCTGGCGCGGCCAGAGCTCAAGGTACTTGGCGTAACTGCCGTTGCGGGTAACGCCTCTCTCCCAAAAACGTATGAGAACCTCCGCCGCACGTTGGCGTTGCTAGGCGCGCACCAGATGCGCGTGGCGGCTGGCGCCGATGTGCCGCTGGTTCGACCGCTCTGGGTCGCACCGTATGTGCATGGTGATTCGGGACTTGATGGGGCTGAGCTTCCTGCGCCTTCCGGTGTGGAGCATGCCGCCGGCGCGGTAGATCTGATCGCAACGCTCTTGCGTGAGTCGAACGTACCAGTCACCCTCGTCCCGCTCGGCCCGTTGACGAACATTGCGATCTTGCTCCGCGATCACCCAGAACTCAAGGCGAAGATCGCACATATCTGCTGGATGGGCGGAGCCATTGCCGAAGGGAATGTCACCGCGTCTGCGGAGTTCAACTCCTATGTAGACCCAGATGCTGCGGCGATAGTGTTTGGAGCAGGGATTCCGATCACCATGGTCTGCCTCGACGCAACGCACCGGGCGCTCACTGGCGAGGCGGCCATGAAGCGACTTGATGCGGCAGGAACGCTGCCCGCCAAGATCTTCGCTGACCTTCTGCGCTTCTACGCCATCTTCCATAAGGACCGCTACGACTGGCCGGCTTCAGCGGTGCACGACGCGGTCGCGGTCGCACACCTCGCAGTCCCGAATCTCCTCGCGCTCGTGCATGCGGCCGTGGATGTGGAGCTTGGCGACCTTGCACGCGGCCGAACCATTACGGACTGGTACGGCGATCGCCTCAAGCAGCGGGGGCGCACTCCGGATGTGGATGTCGCAGTTGGCGTTGACGCTGATGCGTTTGACCGCGTCCTCGTTGATTCGATTCTTTCGTTTAAGTAGCGCTAGGCACGAGCTCGCAGTTCGGAGAGAATCCCCGGAAGCGCGGCACTGATCTCTTCCGCGGCGCGTTCATACGCACTCTCTGGATACCCCCACGGGTCGTCAAGATCGCTCCCTTGAGCGGCTGGATCAAAGTCGCGAATGAGGCGAACCTCGGCGCGGCGGATCCCACTCGCAACAATGCCGCGCGCATCGCGGAGGTTCCAGCGGTCGGCTACCAGGATGAGGTCTTGCTGATCGGCCAGCGCGATCGTCAACTGACGGGCGCGGTGCTCCGCGCGCAGCCCGCGACGCGCAAGTAGCGCCGCGCTGTGTTCATGCATCCCTTCCCCTTCGTGCTCGTTGGAGGTTCCCGCGCTGCTCACGCGGACTCGTCTAGAGAGGGCGGGATCAGTGGCGATGGCCGCCTCAAGGAGCACCTCCGCGAGCGGGGAGCGGCAGATGTTGCCGTGGCAGAGGACGAGGACGCTGATCATGCTGCGAGCCTACCTGAGCCGCTCAAGGGAGCGGGGATAGGGTACTGCGCTGCAGGCGCGGGTTCGGTATCCTTGATGGAGCGCGAGGCGGGGTAGCTCACCGGTAGAGCAGGGGATTCATAAGCCCTTGGTAGCAGGTTCGATTCCTGCCCTCGCTACCAGCGCCACGAAGGTTTGAGAGCAGAGGAGGTCCACGTGATCCCGAAGTCCCTCCGTAATGGTGCCGTGATGCTGATGCTCCTGTTGGGCACGGTGTTGCTCCTTGGGAGCGTCCTCCTCTCGCCGACACCCGCCCCAAGCAAGGAATACTCCGCCTTCTTGAGTGACGTGAAGAGCGGTCGCGTGGACGCGGTCGTTCAGCAGGACCAGACGCTCACCATCACGCTTAAGGGGTCACCGCCTGAGAACTACCAGGTGCAGGTCCCCACGCAGTTGACAGACGTCTACAACGACCTGCTCACCGCGGCCTCCGCGGGCGGACAGAGCGCCGAGAGCATCACGTTCGGCGCTAAAGCGCCCGATGACTCGGGACAGCTCTTCAGCCTGCTGATCAGCGCCTTCCTCCCTGTGCTGTTGATCGGCGGACTCTTCATCTTCATGATGCGCAGCGCGCAAGGCCAGAACAACCAGGCGATGAGCTTCGGCAAGAGCAAGGCGAAGATGTTCGTGGCGAACAAGACGCCAGTCACGTTTGCTGAAGTCGCGGGGGTGGAAGAGGCGAAAGCTGAACTCGCCGAGGTCGTTGAATTCCTGAAGTTCCCAGAACGATTCGAAGCGCTCGGGGCGAAAATCCCTAAGGGCGTCCTCCTGATCGGATCACCAGGAACAGGTAAGACGCTCCTCGCCCGCGCCGTTGCTGGTGAGGCGGGCGTGCCGTTCTTCAGCATCTCGGGCTCCGAATTTGTTGAGATGTTCGTCGGCGTCGGCGCGTCACGCGTGCGTGACCTCTTTGATCAGGCGAAGCGAAACTCCCCATGCATCGTCTTCATCGATGAGATTGACGCCGTGGGTCGACAGCGCGGCGCGGGGCTCGGTGGCTCACACGACGAGCGCGAGCAGACACTGAACCAGATCCTGGTGGAGATGGACGGATTCGAGACCGGAACCAACATCATCATCATTGCGGCAACGAACCGTCCTGATGTGCTTGACCCGGCACTGCTACGCCCTGGCCGATTTGATCGACAGGTGATCCTTGATCGCCCTGACCTGAAGGGCCGACTCGCCATTTTGAAGGTGCATGTGAAGGGGAAGCCGCTCGACAAGACGGTTAACCTTGAGGAGATCGCACGCCGTTCGCCAGGATTCTCTGGCGCCGACCTTGCGAACCTCATGAATGAAGCGGCAATCCTTGCTGCGCGCCGTAGTAAGCGCGTGGTAGGCATGGATGAGTTTGCTGAAGCGTTGGATCGCGTCATGGCTGGCCCGCAGCGGAAGAGCCGCCTCATCACTGAGCCAGAGAAGCAGATCATCGCGTATCACGAAGGTGGTCATGCGGTGGTTGGGCGAATCCTTGAGAAGTGCGATCCGGTCAGCAAGGTGACGATCATCAGCCGCGGCATGGCGCTCGGCTACACGATGAACCTGCCAACAGAAGACCGCTACCTGCAGAGCAAGAGCGAATTTGAAGACAAGATCGCCGCGATGCTTGGCGGCAACGTCGCGGAGCAGCTTGTGTTTGGCGATACAACCACTGGCGCATCCAATGACATTGAGAAGGCGACCGATCTTGCCCGCAAGATGGTTACGCGTTTCGGGATGTCTGAGAAGCTTGGGACGGTCACGCTCGGTCGTCAAGACGAGATGATCTTCCTTGGCCGTGAGATGTCGGAGCAGAAGAACTACTCCGATGCGGTTGCTAAGCAGATTGACGAAGAGGTACGTGCCATCATTGACCGAGGGGCAGCACGCGCGCGCGAGGTGCTGACGAAGCATCGCGATCGCCTTGATGCGTTGGCGGCGAAGTTGATCTCGGAGGAGACGGTGGAGGGCGAGGCGTTTGAGACGCTCTTCGCCGATTTGCCGCCGAAGCCGGCAGCGTACACCGATCTGATCGCTCGACTCCGCTCCGCTGGGGTCAACATCCCACCGACGGAGGAGGTTGAGGCAGCAGCAGCTGAAGCGGCGAAGGGCTCGACGCCTACG
>CAIZYO010000077.1 GCA_903937225.1 uncultured Chloroflexota bacterium
ACGGCGGATATTCAGAGCGAGATCACGGCACTCGTGTCGCTGATCGACCAAGCGTCGAGCCTGAGCGTCTTCTACGAGATCGACGCAACCTCCGCCATCTACGGCCTCGCGCCAGACGACTATGCGGCCGAGTTGGTTGCACTTGCTGGCGGGAGCCTCGTCTCAAGTGGGACGCCTGGCGTCTATGAAATCTTACTGGAGACGCTGATCGCCGCGGCGCCAGCGGTGATCCTGCTCGGTGACGCCGCGTATGGCGTGACGGCGGAGGCGGTGGCGGCGCGACCAGGCTGGTCGAGCATCCCCGCCGTGATCAACGGTGATGTGCGGCCGATTGATGGTGACCTGGTCACCACGCCCGGTCCGCGTCTCGCCGAAGCGCTCGCCGCGTTGATCCGCGCGATCAACCCAGAGATCGTCCTCCCGTAACGTGCGCTCAACCACGCGCGTTCGAACGCTGTTCACGGCAGGGGCGCTGCTCCTTGCTGGTGTGGCGATCGCTGCGATCGGCGTCGGCTCGGTTGCCATTCCGCCAACGGAGGTGGTCGGCATCTTGCTGCAACAGATCGGCATCGGCGCGGATTCTGCCGCCAGTCCAGGCTTCACTGCGATCGTGATGGAGTTGCGCCTGCCGCGCATCATGGCCGCAATCCTCGTTGGTGCTGCGCTCGCCGTTGCGGGTGGCGTCTTTCAGTCGCTCCTTCGCAATCCACTCGCCGATCCGTATGTGCTGGGGACAAGCAGTGGGGCGGCACTCGGCGCGGCGGTCGCAATCCTGCTGCCGATCAGCGGCGTGGCGTGGGAGCTTGGCGGCGTGCAGCTCGCCGCATTCGCTGGAGCGCTCGCTGCGGTTGGGCTCGTCTGGCGCGTTGCGGGGATTGGGAGCGGCGAAGAGCGCATTGCGAGCGTCTTGCTCGTGGGCTACGCGGTCGCGTCACTGCTCGCCGCCGCACTCTCGCTTGTGATGTTGATGAGCGGCGCAAACCTGCGCGCAATCTTCTCTTTCCTGCTCGGTGGCCTTGATGGCGCAACCTGGCCACGACTCGCCGCCGCGGCACTCCCGCTGATCCTTGCGACCACACTCCTCGCGCTCCGCGGTCGACCACTCGCCGCACTGCTGCTCGGTGATGAGGGGGCGATGCACCTCGGCGTGGAGGTGCGCCGCGAACGCCGCATCAGCGTGGCGCTCGCCTCACTCGCAACCGCCGCCGCCGTTGCACTCGCCGGACTGATCGGCTTCGTTGGCCTGGTTGTCCCGCACCTGATTCGACTCGCCGTTGGTCCAGACCCGCGCGCCGTGCTTCCGCTCTCGGCGATCGGCGGCGCGCTCCTCCTTCTCGTTGCAGATAGCGTCGCGCGCACGATCGGTATCCCCGTGGGTGTGATCACCGCGCTGATCGGCGCGCCGTTCCTCCTCTGGCTGTTGCATCGAAGTAGAGCGGGGTACGCACTGTGAGCGGTCGCGAGCGCGCTCTCGACGCGCACGATCAGCCCACCATGACGCCGGACGCGTCGTATGAGCTGCTCGGTGCACGCGATGTGCGCGTCACAATCAACGACGTAGAGATCCTGCGGAACATCAACCTCAAGATCGGCGTGGCGGAGCGTGTGGCAATCGTTGGCGCGAACGGTGCAGGGAAGACGTCGCTGTTGCGCGCGTTGAGCGGCACACTCCCTGTGGCGTCAGGCGAGGTGATCCTCTGCACTGAGCCGATCAGCACGTTGAACCGCGCTACCATCGCGCGCTCCATTGCTGTGGTTGGCGCAGATCTTGCCCTCCCCTTTGCGACGCGTGCCGACGAACTCGTGGCGCTCGGACGCCTGCCGCATGGAACGGGGCCGGGCGGACCAACCGCACACGATCGTGAGCGAGCGGCGGCGTCGCTTGCGCGCGTCGGTGCGTCGCACCTTGCGGCGCGTGACGTGCGCACGCTGAGTGCGGGTGAGCGACAGTTGATTGCGATCGCACTCGGGCTTGCGCAAGAGACGCCGATCCTCGCGCTTGATGAACCGACCGTTCACCTTGACCTGAAGCATCGCGTGGAGATTGCAGATCTCTTGGTTGCACTCGCGGATCGCGCGCGCACGGTGGTGGCGATCTTCCACGAACTCGATATGGTGCGCGATCTCTTC
>CAIZYO010000078.1 GCA_903937225.1 uncultured Chloroflexota bacterium
CTTGGCTTCACAGCCGGGATGGAAGAGGAGCTCGACGCAGTTGCGGAGGGACGTGCGGACTGGCGTGAGGTGCTTGGCAAGTTCTGGGCAACCTTTGAGCCGCTCGTCACTGAGAAGGCGGCAAGCATCGGGGCGGGCGACTACCGAAGCCGACCGAGCGAAGAGAAGTGCTCTGAGGGCCATCCAATGGAGGAGCGCCTCGGACGATTCGGGTGGTATCTCGCGTGCAGTCTGTACCCAGAGCACTCCGAGAGAAAATCGCTCTCCAAAGTGATCGGCGATGACACGCCAGGCGGCGACGTCCCCACGCTTGAAGGGGCGGGGCTCCCGTGCCCGCAGTGCGGGGCCGAGCACGGCGGGAAGATGGCGCAGCGACGGAGTCGCTTCGGCTACTTCCTTGGGTGTGATCGTTACCCCGAGTGCAGATTCATTCCGAAGCCAGAGGTCCCTGAGGAGTTCCGCCTCGCCTTTGAAGCCGCATGCCCAGCCTGTGGCGATGAGCATCAAGGAAAGCTGCGCCCACGACGGAACACCAAGAGGAACACGTACTTCTATTCATGCGATCGCTACCCAGACTGCAAGACGATCCGCCCGCGCCCAACGGGGGCGGTGCATGGCGGCTGCGGGGCAGTCATTGGCAAAGATGATGAAGGGGGGATCTGCACACGATGTGGTGCGCGCGTTGATCTCCCAGAGGGCGAGCTGCTCGGACTCGTGATCACTGGCGGCATACCTGATCCGCTTGCATTCGCGCCGAAGCGTGGACGCCGCGCCGCCGCGGGTGGCGCGAAGGCTGAGGGGAACAAGGCGAAGGCTGCCTCTCGTGCCCGAACGACCAAGTCAAAGGGGAAGCCGAAACGAGTGCCCGTTGGAGTTGCGGTTGCAGATGCCGCTGCGGAGGGCGCAGGCGGCACATCTGCTCCTGAGGACGAGGCGACCTGATGAGTGGGGGCCGGAGAGCGGCTCCAGTGACGCGTGGCGGAGCGTCCGAATCGGACCCTCGCGTCGCCCCCTTCATGCAGCACCTCGCCGCACGCACGCTCTCTGTCGCGACAACTCGCTCGTACCGTACGGTCGTGGAACGATTTCTCGCCTGGTCCGATGGAGAGGGGATTGATTGGCGCCAACCTGAACGTGCCGATCTTCGACGCTACGTGGCTCGACTCGGTGATGGCGCGCAGCGTTCAACGGTGCAACAGCGCCTGGCGGCGCTCGGAACGTTCTATCGGTTCTGGGTGCGCCAGGGGAGCGTGCCGAAGGATCCACTGCACGCGCTGGCACGTCCGCAACGGGAGCGACGACTCCCCGACGTCTTGAGCGCGGAGCAGGTGTCGCGCCTCATTGACACAGCCGCAGCTGGTGAGCCGGCGGCGTATGCGCTACGAGACACCGCACTGATTGAACTCCTTTATGGTGCGGGGCTTCGAATTGCAGAAGTCGTCTCAATTGAGGTGAGAGATCTTGATCTCGCGCGGGGCGAGGTTCGCGTCACAGGGAAGGGCGAGAAGGAGCGCGTTGCGCTCTTTGGTGCGCCGTGCGTGAACGCACTCCAGCGCTACCTTGCTGACGGTCGACCGCAGTTGATGGCCTCGTCTGATGGGACGTCGTCCGCGCTCTTCCTCAATCGGAACGGTGCGCCGCTTGGCGAACGCGGCGCACGCGCGCGACTCGACGCAACGGCGAAACGCGCCGGTCTCCCCGCCGGCTTCCATCCGCACACGTTGCGCCACTCCTTTGCAACACACCTTCTGGATGGCGGCGCGGACCTCCGCGTGGTTCAAGAACTTCTCGGCCATGAGAGTCTCGGGACGACGCAGGTGTACACCCATGTTTCTACAACGCGGTTGCGAGGCCTCTATGCGTCGGCTCACCCGCGTGCGCGCCGCGGAGGTGGTCGATGACGAGTCAGGCCGTCCGCAACAGTGTCCTCCTCTCCGTTGCCGCCTTCGCATCACGCGTGCTCGGTTGGGTGCGATTGATCGTCCTGCTTGGGGCGTTCGGTGCTGACGGTCGACTTGACCCGTACCTGGCAGCCTTCAAGGTGCCAGACATCATCTATCAGCTGATCGCTGCGGGGCCGCTCTCTAGCGTGCTCGTCCCACTCGTTGTCCGCCTGCGAACTGAGGGTGATCCGGCGCGAGCACACAGGATTATCAGCGCCGTCTTTCTTCTCTTCGGGGCTCTTGCACTTGCCGTTGCGCTCCTCGCCATCACGCTCGCCTCCGGGCTGGCGCAGGCGCTTGCTCCAGGGATTGGCGTCGCTGGGCAGGAGGAGGTGGCGCAGCTGAGCCGAATCTTGGCCCCTTCTTCCGTGGGCCTCGGGATCGTTGCTGTGGCGAGCGTCTGGAGTGCGACAAGTGAGCGTTTCTTCGCCTCCTCCATTGGGCCGCTGGTGTACAACCTCTCGGTCATCCTCTTCACACTCTTCGGCGCATCCACCTTTGGGACGACGGCGCCAGCAGTTGGCACGGTGGTCGGTGCCGCTCTCTTCGCAGCAATCGCGCTGATTGACGCTCGAGCGGGCGGACTTCGGCTGGTGCGGCCGTCGTTTGGTGACCCGCTGCTCCTGCGCGCACTCCGTTCACTAGCGCCACGCATTGGTGGACTCTTGGCGATCCAGGTGGTGCTCACTGGACTGATCGCCGCTGCGAGCACGCTCGGCGCGGGAAGCATCACCGCCTGGTCGTATGCGCTCTCGCTGGTCCAGTTGCCACTCGCCATGGTGGCTGGCTCGATTGGCACCGCACTCCTCCCGGTTGCCGCACGCGTGTTGCACACAGAAGGCCGTGCGGGCCTTGCTCGCGTCTCACGCACCACGCTCGGTGCGGCACTCTGGATGCTCACTCCCGTCGCGCTTCTCGGTGCGCTCCTCGCCGCAAATCCCGCGCAGCTCGTGTTGGGAATCGATCCTGCAAGCGCGGTCGGCACACTCCTTGCCGCAGGTCTCAGTCTGCTGCTCCTCAGTCTCCCGATTCAGGGGGTCACCAGTGTGGCGACGCGCCTCTGCTACGGCACAGGGGACACAGCAGGTCCGGTGCTCTGCAGTCTGATTGGCGCGGCAACGATGGCGCTCAGCGTCACTCCGCTGATTAGCCTCTTCGGATTTGCGGGGCTCGCCGTTGCGGTGCTCATTGGAGAGCTCCTGGAGTCGCTGCTCCTTCTGCTGAGACTTCGCGTGCATCTGGGTGGGCGACTCTTCCGCGATCTTGCAAGCCCGATTGGTGCGGTGATACTCGTCGCTCTCGTCGCGCTCGCGATCGCAGCAACACTCGCCACCGCACTCGGCGCGCTACTGACGCGGGAGACACTGATCGTGCGCGCGCTTTCGGACAGCCTCGCCGCGTCCCTTGGACTCCTTGCATATCTCGCCCTGAGCAGGCGGTTCGGCCTTACGGCGGCGACCGCCCCTCTTGATGCGTTGCGTCACGCCACCGCTGCGCTCCGCGCGCGCGTGGGGGTTCGCTCGTGACGCGCGTCGGCACCGCTGGCATTGAACGCGCTCCCGCAAACCTCTTTCAGGATCCTGTGTTGCGCGCCGAGTGGGATGAGCGTGCGGTCGCTGCGCCTGGTGGCGATATGCACCAGGGGAGTGCATTTGCTGCGGATCGCGTGCGACGCGGAATACGCGTGGTGCCGCTCTATGTGGATGGAGCGCCGCTGCTCGTGACGGTGCGGAAGCTTCCGATCCTTGGACTCGGCCTCGCAAGCATCTCGCGAGGCCCTGCAGTCACGGCGGACGGAGCGCCAGAGGAGCTCCTTCAGATCCCTGAACTACTCCGGCGAGTGGCTCACTGGCTGCGTCGCGAGGAGGGGGTGGTGGAGCTGCGTGTCGATCCGTGGGCCCAGGAGAGCGCGTCACTGAGCGATGCATGGAGCGCCGCGGGATTCTCCCCGTGCGAAGAGAGTTTCTTCAGTCGTCACTTAATGTGGATTCGCGCAAGTGCAACGCGCGGACAGAGCGAGGAGGCGCTCTTCGCGCAGGTCAACGCGACGAAGCGGAACGAGGTGAGCGCGGCGCGCCGTGCTGGCGTTTCCGTCCGTCGCCTTGAAGCGCCTGATGTCGTGCTTCTTTCGAACGTAGCCGACATTGTGAACGAGACTGCAGTGAGGCGTGGCTTTGCAACGATTGACCCAGCCCGAACGCTCCCCACCTGGTCAGATCTGATGCGCGCAGGGCAGATGGAGGTGTGGCTCGCTGAGCTTCCAGACGGCACGCTCGCCGCGGTGGAGACGGCGCTTCGACATGGTGAACGCCTCACCAGTCATCACGCTGGATCCCGCGATCTTGGCGACCGAGCCCCCGTGGGCGTGGTGCCGCTCTTGCGATGGACGTTGATCAATCAGGCGCGCATCGAGGGGAGGATTGCGGACCTCGGCGGCGCCGACATCGCTGGTCACCGTCAGATTCCGGAGCCTGGCGATCGCATGTACGGGCTCTACACCTTTAAGCGTGCCTTTGGAGCATCATGGGTCGAGATGAGTGGCGCGCATCGTATTGAGGTCAACCCCCTCGGCGCTCGGCTCCGGGCGGCGCTTCGTCGCGTGGCGGGTGGTGCTCGATGAGCGCGCAGGTTCGGCCAGAGAGAACGATCCGTGCACTCGTGGCGCGACTGCGTGATCGCGGGCTCCTCCACGCGGATGCTGCGGAAGCGCGCGCTGAATCCACGCAGGAGATCACATCAGGGGTGCAGAGTGACTCGCGCCTCATGCGCCCTGGCGGAATCTTTGTTGCAATTCGCGGCGCACGCGCCAACGGCGCAGACTTTGCGGATGATGCGTTTGCCCGCGGGGCGATCGCCACGCTTGCCGAGCCTGCTGAGGCGGAGTTGATGCTGAAGGCGCGAGGCGATCGCGCGCCGCTCGTCATCACGGTGACCCACGCTCGTCGTGCGCTTGCGGAGGCTGCCGCTTGGTGGGAGGGGGACCCGTCCGAAGAACTGATCGTCATCGGGGTGACAGGTACGGACGGGAAGACCACCACAGCAACATTCCTGTCAACGGCGCTCACCGCCGCTGGTATCTCTGCAGGACTCCTCTCAACCGCGATCGCGCGTGTTGGGGGAGTGCAGCGTCCAACCCCCATGCATCAGACCACACCAGAGGCGCCAGCGCTGCAGGCGCAACTAGAAGAGTCGCGACGCGCTGGCGATCGCGCGGTCGTTGCCGAGACCACGAGTCACGGACTCGTGCTTGATCGAGTGGCCTCGATCTCCTACGCGGCTGGGGTGTTCACAAACTTCGGCTCAGACCACCTTGACCTGCATGGAACCATTGACGCATATCGCGCGGCAAAGTTGCAACTGATCTCGCGCATTACCGGCTCAGACGCGAGTCGTGCAGCGGGGCTTGCTCCACTCGCAGTGATTCGGCGTGCCGACCCCGCGCTTGCACCGTTCGTTGCCGCGGCAGATGCGGCCGGAGTCAGAGTGGTTGATTTCGATGTTGCCGAAGATGGAGCGCTCCTGTTGGACGGTGTTCGGCACGTCGTGAAGTTGCGCATGCCAGGGCGCATCAACGCGCTCAATGCCGCCGCGGCGCTTGCCCTGGTGGCGGCGTGGGGACTCCCGCTTGCGCCAGCGATCGCGGCAGTTGCGGAAGAGCCTGGTCCGCCGGGTCGGAGTGAGCGAGTTGCATGTGGGCAACCCTTCTCAGTGATCGTAGATTTCGCGCACAATGGCCAATCGCTTGAGGCGGCGATTCAGGTGGCCAGATCGCTCGCGACTCCAGACGGGCGTGTCCTCTTGGTGACGGGGGCTGCAGGAGAGCGAGACGCGGGACGTCGATCAGCGATCGGGCGGGCGTGCACCGAGGCGGAGCGGGTCTGGATCGCGGATGAAGATCCGCGCGGAGAGAGCCCCGACGTGATTGCCGCCGCGATCTACGCCGCCGCAGAGGCGAACGTGGGCGCAGCGGTCAAGGATCAGGTCACGGTGCTCCATGACCGCAGGGCTGCGATCAGAGCTGCGATCGGCGAGGCGCGGCCCGGCGACGTTGTGCTGCTCGCGGGGAAGGGGCATGAGCGCACGATCGAGCGGAGCGGAGGTGCGGAGGAGTGGGATGAGGTGAGGGTGGCAACTGAGGTGCTCACCTCGCTCGGTTATCCTCAGCACACATGAGCGCAGAACCGCAGCCGATCAGTCGCGAAGGCGCTCGGGCGCCGCAGGTTCCCGACCCGATCGCAAAGGTTCGCGCGCTCGCTCGACCAGTCGCTGAGCTTCGCGAAACGCTCCTCTCGAAGGTATCCGCACACCATGAAGATGCAAGCGCCGCAACACTGGTTGCTGCCGCGTTTGATTTCGCCGTGCAGGCGCACGGAGATCAGGTGCGCGCCTCTGGAGAGCCGTATGTGACACACCCGGCGGAGGCTGCGCTGATCCTTGCCGATCTCGGTCTTGATGCGACCACGCTTGCCGCAGCACTCCTGCACGACGTCCCAGAGGACACCAGCATCACCACAACCGAGCTCGGCGAACGATTCGGAGACGAGGTGGCCACCCTCGTGGACGGTGTCACGAAGTTGAGTAAGTTCTCCGCACTTACCGCGGAAGAGCAGCATGCAGAAAACATCCGCAAGATGTTCTTGGCGATGTCACAAGACATCCGCGTTGTGCTGATCAAGCTTGGCGACCGCCTGCACAACATGCGTACGCTTGCGGCGCTCGGCGTTGAGAAGCAGCGGCGCATTGCGCGCCAAACCCTTGAGATCTACGCGCCACTTGCGGAGCGTCTCGGCATCTGGCAGGTGAAGTGGGAGCTTGAGGATCTGGCCTTTAAGGCGCTTGAGCCTGAGCGATATCACGAGCTCGCCCGACTTGTTGACATGCGCCGTGATGCTCGCGCTGCATATGTCACGCGAGCGATTGAGGTGCTCCGTCCAGAGTTGGAGCGTGCGGGCATTCATGCAGAGTTCACCGGTCGTGCGAAGCACCTGTACTCCATCCACAAGAAGATGTCCCGAAAGAACACGGACTTCTCTGAGATCTATGACGTCTTTGCGATCCGAATTGTGGTCGAAGACCTCCGCGAGTGCTACGCGGCTCTTGGGGCGGTGCACTCGGTGTGGCGCCCAATCCCTGGTCAGTTTGATGACTACATTGCAGTGCCGAAGAACAATCTCTATCAAAGCCTGCACACGGCGGTGGTAGCCCTTGATGGGCGACCGCTTGAAGTGCAGATTCGAACCCGCTCCATGCACGACGTCGCAGAGGTCGGGATCGCCGCACACTGGCGCTATAAGGATGGGAGCCGTTCGGATGCGGCCTATGACGCGAAACTTGCATGGCTGCGTCAACTCCTTGAGTGGCAGCGCGACGTCACCGATGCATCTGAGTTCCTTGAAGGCGTCCGCCTGGATGTCTTCCAAGATCAGGTGTACGTGTTCACGCCGAAGGGTGACGTGAAGGAGCTTGCGGCGGGAGCTACGCCTCTCGACTTTGCCTATCTCGTCCATACGGATATTGGGCACCGTTGTATTGGAGCGAAGGTCAATAATCGTCTCGTGCCGCTTGAGTATCGGCTCAAGTCTGGC
>CAIZYO010000079.1 GCA_903937225.1 uncultured Chloroflexota bacterium
ACTGGCGAGATCCAATCGGCGGCGCTGCTCGCGATGGCGCTCCGCGCCCGCGGCGTGGAGGCGGTCAGCCTTAGCGGCGCGCAGGCGGGGATCAGCGCCGATGGCACCTTCGGCAAGGGGCGCATCGCCGCGATTGAGCCGAAGCGGGTCCGCGAAGAGGTCAGCGCGGGACGCGTGGTGATCGTCGCCGTATTCCAGGGGGTGAGCGGCACGGAGACCACCACGCTCGGACGCGGCGGTTCGGACACCTCGGCCGTGGCCCTGGCGGCAGCCCTCGGGGCGGAGCGCTGCCAGATCTTCACGGACGTGACGGGCGTCTACACGGCGGACCCCCGCGTGGTTTCGGACGCCCGCCAGTTGCAGGTGATTGGCTATGAGGAGATGCTGGAGCTCGCCAACCAGGGGGCGCAGGTGATGCAGACGCGCGCCGTAGAGTTGGGCTGGGTGAACGGCGTCACGATCGAGGTACTCAGTTCCTTTGTGGATCAACCCGGAACCCAGATCAAGGAGGATGTACACGTGGAGCAGCGAAATAAGGTGCGCGGGCTGGCCGCTGATACGAAGGTTGCGAAGGTGACGATGGTCGCCGTCCCCGACCGTCCCGGCATTGCCAAGTCCATCTTTGATCCACTCGCTGTGGCGAACATCAACGTGGACATGATCGTGCAGAACGTTTCGCACGACGGCACCACCGACCTCTCATTCACGTGTGGCCGCAGCGACCTTGCCGCCGCGCGTCCCGTGCTTGAGAAGATTCAGGCAGAGATCGGCGCGCGTGCGCTGGAGATTGATGAATCCGTTGCAAAGATCTCTATTGTTGGCGCAGGCATTCAGAATGCACCAGGGTATGCGGCGCGCATGTTCGGCACACTCGCCGATGCGAAGGTGAACATTCAGATGATTTCTACGTCAGAGATCAGAATCACCTGCATCGTTGCGCAAGCAGATGCGGATCGCGCACTGAAGGCGCTGCACGATGCGTTTGATCTTGCCGCACCAGATCCGGTGGACGCGGAGTCTCGCGCCTGATCCACGTCGAGCGACTCGACAAAGTCACCTCAACCAACGACGTTGCACGCGAGCGGCTCGCCGCGGGCGCCGCAACGCCTCTCCTGATTCGCGCAGATACGCAGAGCGCAGGTCGCGGACGCGCGGGTCGCACCTGGCTCGATGCACCCGGCGGTTCACTCCTGATGAGCCTCGCGGTGCGCGCGGACTTTCTGCCCGCTGAAGCGGATCGCGCCTGGCGCGTTGGTGCAGAGTTCGCGCTCGCACTTGCAGACGCTGCAGAGGATGGCGCGGGCCTGCTGATTGGTGGACTCGCGCTGAAGTGGCCGAACGATCTTGTGCTGCGCAATGAAGAGGGTGGCGTCACCACTGGGTTCCGCAAGGTTGGTGGAGTGTTGATGGAAGGGACAGATTTAGGGACGCCCGATGCAACACTGATCATTGGAATCGGACTCAACGTGCGCGGTGATCCTTCGCGGTTAGACCCAGCACTCGCCGCAACGGCAACGTCGCTCGAGCTCGCCTCCGGCCGACCAGTGGATCGCGAGGCGATCTTTGATGACGCGGTGGCGCGTTTAGGTGGGCGCCTAGCGGCGCTCCGCTCCGGTCGATTCGACGTGGCCGGCTGGCGGAGTCGACAGCTCCTGGAGGGCTGGGAGGTGGAGCTGGACCTTGGGGCCGAGGGGCTGCTGACCGGTCGGGTGGCGGGTTACGACGGTGCCTCTGGCGCGCTCATCCTCAGCGTGGACGGCACGGAGCGTGCCATTCACGCAGGCGAGGTGACCCGAGTCGTGCGAGCCGTCACCCCGTAGGGGGTACCATCACCCCCTAGTGGGGAGGGTCCGTGCCGAGCTTTAGGAACCCGTTTACGCGCCGTAAGGCGACCCCCGGAAGCGAGCCAGATCTATGGCTGCGCTGCCCCGGGTGCTCCGAGCTCCTCTTTAAGAAGAGCCTGGAGAAGGGCCTCCGTGTCTGCACATCGTGCGGGCACCACTTCCGTGTACCCGCCCGCGAGCGGATCACCCAACTCGTGGACGAGGGCTCCTTCAGCGAACTCGACGCGAGCCTCGTCTCCCTCGACCCGATCGTCTTCACCGACTCCAAGCCGTACCCAGAGCGAGCCGCCGCCGCCCGGAAG
>CAIZYO010000080.1 GCA_903937225.1 uncultured Chloroflexota bacterium
ACTCTCCCTCTCGGGCTCGGGGCCGACCCTCTTTCTCCTCTATCCTTCGCTTTACGAAGCGGCAGAGGCTGGCGTGCTCGTTGAGGCGGCAGTAAGCCGTGGCGAACTTGCGCTTCCAGATGGTGGCGTTCTTGTCACTGCGACAGAGTTGGCAACGTAGGGGAGGAGTCCACGATGAAACGACCAGTTAGTGGGAGCGGAGTTGCTCCAGCGATCGGCCCATACAGTGCAGCGATCGCCTCAGGCGACCTGCTCTTCTGCTCGGGACAGCTCGGAATGGATCCCGAAACAGGTGCGCTTCGCGAAGGGGTTGCCGCTCAGGCGGAGCAGGCGCTGGTGAATCTGCGCGCACTGCTCTCCGCAGCGGGGTTCGGCGTTGAACATGTGGTCAAGTGCACCATCTTCCTTGCGGACCTTGCCGACTTCGCCACGGTGAATGAGATCTACGGGCGCACCTTCTCGGAGCCGTATCCAGCACGCTCAACCGTGCAGGTGGCGGGGCTCCCAAAGGGGGGGCTTGTGGAGATTGAGGCGATCGCCCAGAAGGTCGGCTAGACTCGCCTCCAGATGACACCCTCAAGTACCGGGCCGGAGCGCCTTACAGGCGTGACGGCCATCATCCTCGCTGCTGGCGTCGGGTCGCGGATGCACGCCGCCCAGCCGAAGGTTCTCCACCCGCTCCTAGGTCGCCCGATGGCGCTCTGGGTCGTTGAGGCGGTCCGCAGCGTGCTGAGTGATCCAGCGCTCCTCCTCCTCTCCCCAGTAACCGCCGCGCTACACGCCATTGCGCCAGCAGGGACGCTTCGCGCAGAACAGCCGCAGCCACGTGGGACAGGGGATGCGGTTCGTTGTGCACTCCCTGCACTTCCAGCCGATGCAACGGAGGTTCTCATTGCGTGCGGGGACACCCCGCTCCTTGAGCCGAGCAGTATCAGCGCGCTGATCGCGACTCGTCGCGCCGCAGGTGCGCCAATCGCGCTCGCCGCCTTTCACGCCGAAGACCCAACCGGCTACGGCCGCGTCGAGCTCAGCGAAGAGGGTCGAGCGGTACGAATTGTGGAAGAGCGCGACGCAACCGATGAAGGTCGAGCGAACGATCTCGTCAACGCAGGGCTCTACGCCGTTGATCGCGCCTGGCTTACGGGCGCACTGGAGACACTCGCTCCGTCAGCGGCGAGCGGAGAGGTCTATCTCACCGATCTTGTCGCGCGCGCCGCCGCGGAAGGTACGCCAGCCCCCGTCCTCCTTGGGAGTGGGATTGACCTTGAGGGGGTGAACGATCGACGTCAGTTCGCGGACGCTGCCGCGGCACTTCGTGAGCGGATCAACGCGGCGCACCTTGAGCGCGGTGTCGGCATGATGGATCCAACCACAGTCTGGATCGAGCCTACGGTGAGCATCGCTGCCGATGTGGTGATTGAACCGAACGTGATGCTGAGCGGCAATACGACGATCGCAACTGGGACACGTATTGAGGCTGGGTCACGGGTTCACGAGAGCGTCATCGGGGAAGGCTGCACCATTCGCTCGAGTGACATTGATGGTTCAACACTTGCGAGCGGTGTCGACGTTGGGCCCTTTGCGCACATTCGTCCCGGCTGCACAATTGGTGCGGGCGCACATGTTGGCAATTTCGCTGAGCTCAAGGCAACAACGCTCTCTGCAAAGGTCAAGGTGGGACACCACTCGTATCTCGGTGACACCAGTGTGGGCGAGGGGAGCAACATTGGCGCCGGAACGATTACGGCAAATTACGACGGCGAGAAGAAGCACGCAACGGTCATTGGCGCTCGCGTCTTCACGGGCGTTGGAACGCTGATCGTGGCACCGCTCACCATGGGCGACGGTTCTAAGAGTGGCGCCGGAGCGGTCGTGCTGAAGGATGTCCCCGCGGGGGCGCTCGTGGTTGGCGTGCCTGCGCGCACGGTAGGTAAGGAGTAACAGATGGACTCTGTGCTCGCCGATCTCGGCCTCATTCTGCTCCTGATCCTGATGAACGGCTTCTTTGTGGCGGTTGAGATCGCCTATGTCAGCGTGCGACGTACGCGACTCAGCGAGCTTGCGGATGAAGGAGATAAGCGGGCGGTTCGCGCCCTCCGACTGCTTCGAGATCCAGGCCGCTTCCTTGCGGTGATTCAAGTTGCAATCACCTTCCTCGGCGCGCTCGCATCTGCGGTCGCTGCGATCAGCATCGTTGAACTCGTCGCCGCGCCGCTGAGTGGCGTCTCGTGGATTGGGGATCGCGCCGCTCCGATCGCGTTGCTCCTCGTTACGCTGCTCGTCTCGATCGTCTCAATCGTCCTCGGAGAGTTGATCCCGAAGGGTTTCGCGTTGGCGAATCCCGATCGGATCGCGCTCTCCGCGTCCGGGCCCATCTCTATCTTCGCCAAGGTGCTTAGCCCGCTTGTCGGACTCCTTGTTGTACTCACGAAGGTGATCTCCAAGCCGTTCGGCATTGATCCAACCCGGACCCCGAAACTTTCCGCAGCTGAAATCCGACTCATCGTGGAGCAGGGGAGCCAGGAGGGAGTGCTCGAGGCGGAGGAGGAGCAGATGATCTCGGCAGTGATGTCACTCAGTGACTCAAAGCTGCACGAGGTCATGGTGCCACGCATTGATATCGTCTCCATTGATGAAGAGGCAACCTTCGACGAGGCCGTAGAGGTGGTGCTGAAGGAGGGACACAGCCGCACGCCGCTCTACCGCGAGTCCATTGATCACGTGAGCGGCATTCTCTATGCGAAGGACCTACTCCGCATCATTGCGGCGGGCGGGCCACGTCCGCGCCTGCGCGACATCATGCGCCCAGCCCTCTTCGTCCCTGAGTCAAAGCCCGTGGACGACCTTTTGCATGAACTGCAGCGACGGAAGGTGCACATGGCGATCGTGCTGGACGAGCACGGAGGCACCGCGGGCCTCGTGACGATCGAGGACCTCCTCGAAGAGATCGTGGGTGAGATCCAGGACGAGTTTGACGAAGAGGAGCCGATGAAGGTCGAGATCTCCGAAGGGGAGGTGATCCTTGACGGTCGAGCGGACATTGACGAGCTCACCGATCTGGTTGAGCCACCGCTTGAACTTGAGGACGACGAGGAGTACGACACGCTCGGCGGCTTTGTCTATCACCGAATCGGACGTGTCCCCGTGGTGGGCGATAGCGTGACCATCGCCCCCTTTGTGATCAGCGTCATCAAGGTGAGTGGCCGCAGAGTAGGGAAGGTGCGCGTGCGCTGGACGCCTGTGGAGTCCGCTGCCGGATCTGAGGAGAGCGAAGGGAAGTAGCCCTCGGGGGATCGCCTACGCGGAGATCACACGCTCCATGATCTCTTCAAGCCGAACGATCGCAATAGGATTCATTGCTGGCACCGCACGAATTTCCGTGAGGGCGCGCTCGCGCCAGAGTGCAGCCTGCTCTCGTGTGTACGCCTCTGCACCCGTTCGCGCGAGGACGGCGAGTCCTTCGGCCACAAGTGCGGCGTCCGGATCTGGCGTTGCGAAGAGTCGGTCGAGGGTGGCGCGATCTTCAGTGTTGGCGCGCTCCGCTGCGTAGAGGACGGGGAGCGTCTTCTTATGTCGGGCAAGATCTGATGGCGCCTTTCCAGTTGCCGCCTCACTCCCCCAGATCCCGAGCAGATCGTCATTGATCTGGAAGGCGAGCCCGAGCGCCCATCCGAACGTACGGAAGCGCGTGATCACCTCTTCGTCATCAGTGGCGAGCATCGCGGCAGACTCAACACCGCCCGAGATGAGCGCTGCCGTCTTTCGTCCGATCATCTCAAAGTAGTGCTCCACGCTCTGCATCTCGCGCTTCTGGCTCGCCGCGATATCAATGAACTGCCCTTCACAGAGGCGGAGGCAGGTCTGGTCGTAGATCTTCATCATGCGGATCACCTTGGCGTCGGAGAAGCCGAGTTCAGTCAGTCGGTGTGCCGCAATACGGCTAATCGTGAACAGCGCATCGCCGGTATTGATGGCCTGCGCAAGACCTTCGCGTACCCAGAGGGTGGGTCGCCCCCTTCGCTCTTCGTCCTGATCCTCAATGTCGTCGTGGATCAAGCTGAAGTTGTGACCGAGTTCAACGGCCGCTGCGCCAGGGATGGCACGCTCCCAATCGCTTGAGAGTGCGGAGTAGGTGAGGAGTCCGAGGAGGGGGCGCATGCGCTTGCCGAGTCGAGCGCTCGGATCCCCGTATCCCATGTGGTACCGAATCTGTGCGTACATTGACGCTGTGATTGGCTCCTCCCACTCTGCGAGGAGGTCAAGAATCGCCGCGTCCGTGGCGGCGATAAGCGCGTCAAGGTCTAGCTCGAGAAGGTTCGCCCCAGTCGGGGTGCCACGGAGTGACGTCATGCTCCAATGCTACCCTCTCACCATGCCTGAACGCCGAACCTCGCGGACGCTGGCAGTTGTGACCTCGCGTTTCCGCCTCGGCGAGGCCGATCGCGTGCTCACACTCATCTCGCCGGATCGCGGAAAGTTCAAGGCGATCGCCAAGGGGGTGCGCAAGCCGACCAGCCGTCTCGGCGGTGGCGTGGAACCATTCGCAGAACTCGAGGTCGCGCTCGCGGCGGGGCGCACCTTTGACGTGGTGACCCAGGTGCAGCCACAGCGCGTCTGGCTCGGACTTCGTGGTCGGCTGCTGAGTAGTGCCGTTGCCTGGTACGCAGCAGAGCTCGTGGAGCGAGCCACGAGTGAAGAGCAGCCCGAGCCCGAACTGTATGCACTGTTGCTGCGCGCATGGGATCTGCTCGAGGCGGGTGTCCCAGACGTCCTTGTCGCACGTTGGAGTGAGCTTGCGCTCCTTGACGCTGCGGGGCATGCGCCAGAACTTGATCACTGCGTTGATTGTGGGCGCGCTCCGCAAGAAGGAGAGGCGCTCCGCTGGGATGAGCGCGCGGGCGGGATCCACTGCGTGAACCATGGTGAAGGTGCACCGTTCAGCAGCGATGGGCTGCGCCTCTTGCGCGCGCTCCGACGCTTTGCCCCAGAGCAGCTTGCGGCGCTGCGGCTGCCGAGCGGACCACTTCAAGAGGTTGACCGAGCGCTCCGCGCTGCGATCTTGAATCTCTACGGGCGAGAACCGAAGAGCCGCACCTTTCTTGACGAGGTGAGCGCGTGAGCGCGCTTACGAGCGCACTGCTCGTGGCTCTTGGCGGTGCGTCAGGTGCGTTGCTGCGGAGCGGTGCGGATGCGCTCACTGCGCGCCTCGGGATCGCCGCGCCAATTGGGACACTCGTGGTGAACGTGGGTGGATCGTTCGCCGCAGGTCTCGTCGTCACGCTGATCGCCGACCGGCTCCTTCCAGACGCTGCACGCCCCCTCATCGTCGTTGGACTCCTCGGAGGGTTCACCACCTTCTCAGCGTTTGCGCTGCAGCTCGCACGCATGGGCGAGGGGGGTGAACTTCTCGCGCTGATCGCCTACGCCGTTGGATCAATCCTGCTCGGGCTCCTTGCCGCCTCGGCGGGCGTGGCGCTTGCCCGCGCGCTCTAGCCGCACTCGGATCGGGTAGGCTTCCACTTCATGAGCATCAGCGCCGATCCATCCCTCACGCTCGCTGGCACGCCAGCGGCTGACGCGACGCCCGCCGTTGCCGATCTTGACGTCATTGTCTCCCTCGCGAAGCGACGTGGATTCGTCTTCCCAAGCTCAGAGATCTATGGCGGCATCAACGCTGTTTGGGATTACGGCCCGCTCGGGGTTGAGCTAAAGAACAACGTGAAGCGCGCCTGGTGGCGCAGCATTGTCCAGGAGCGGAACGACGTGGTTGGTCTCGACGCTGGGATCCTGATGCACCCACAGGTCTGGCGCACATCAGGGCACGTCGGCTCGTTCAGCGATCCGCTCGTTGAGTGCACCGCCTGCAAGCGTCGCTACAGACTGGATGAACTTCCAGGAACCGACGCTCTCACCACGGCGCAGCTTGCAGAGGCCGACGTGGTCACGAAGCTCGGGCTGGTCTGCCCCGACTGCGAAGGGAGCCTGACCGCGCCGCGCCGTTTCAACCTGATGTTCAAGACCTTCATGGGCCCAGTGGAGGAGGATGCCTCCGTTATCTACCTGCGCCCGGAGACGGCGCAGGGTGCATATGTCCAGCACAAAAACGTTCGCGATGCTGCACGCAAGAAGATTCCATTCGGTATTGCGCAGATCGGGAAGTCCTTCCGCAACGAGATCAGCCCAGGGAACTTCGTCTTCCGGATGCGCGAGTTTGAGCAGATGGAGCTACAGATGTTCGTGCGACCAGAGGCTGGCGCAACCGCTGCGTTTGATGAGTGGTTGCCGCGCCGACTGGAGTGGTACAAGGCGTACGGCGTCTCCCCAGAGCGGCTCCGTGCGCGCGAGCATGCGGCAGATGAACTCGCCCACTACGCAAAGCGCGCCATTGACGTTGAGTACCGCTTCCCGTTCGGCTGGAAGGAGCTTGAAGGGGTGCACAACCGCGGCGACTTTGACCTCTCCCGACATGCGGCGGAGAGTGGCGAGAACCTCTCGTACTTTGATCCAGCCACCGAAGAGACCTTTACGCCGTGGGTCGTTGAGGCGGCGGCTGGTGCCGACCGCGCCGCCTTCACCTTCCTGATCGACGCGTACCGTGAGGAGATCGTTCGCGACGAGAAGCGCGTCGTCCTCGGCCTACACCCAGAGCTCGCGCCGTACAAGGTGGCGGTGCTCCCACTTCTCAAGAAGCGTGATGATCTCGTGGCCCTCGCACACAAGATTCGCAACGGACTTTCGCGAGAGTTCGCGGCGGTTTATGACGACACTGCTGCAATCGGAAAGCTCTACCGCCGCCAGGACGAGATCGGCACGCCGTGGTGCATCTGTGTCGATGTTGACTCGATGGATGACAACGCCGTCACCGTGCGCGACCGAGACAGCATGGAGCAGGAGCGCGTGAG
>CAIZYO010000081.1 GCA_903937225.1 uncultured Chloroflexota bacterium
CCATCCGGCTACGTCAAGGGCTGGGCGATTGATGAAGCGGCGACGCTGTTGCGTGCGGGTGGTGTCACCGAGTTCGTCGTATCGATCGGCGGCGACCTCTACGCCGCAGGTGTGCCCGACGCAGCGACGGCTGCGCGCGGATGGGGGGTGGGCATTGTGGATCCTGCAAACTCCGCCGCGATCGTGGCGCCGCTTACCGTGCGTGATCGCGCCGTTGCAACCTCGGGCCTTGCTGAGCGTGGCGCACACATCGTTGACGCGCGAACCGGCACCGCCGCTCTCACCTGGCGCTCGCTGACGGTGGTGCACCCATCCGCCGCTCGTGCGGACGCGGTGGCAACCATTGGGATCCTCATGGGTGATGACGCTCTCTCGTGGATCGATCGCGACCCCGATGCCGCCGCACTAGGCGTGACTCAGGATGGCCGCCTCACGTGGACACCACGCATGGTCCAGTACCTGGCTGGACGGGAGATCGCGCCGTACTGATTGACAGCTGACGCGGCACGCGCGCAGCTCAGCGCACACTCACTACACTGCATGCATGCGCGCCGCACCGCTCGGATTTGCTAGTCGTCATCCGCGGCTCGGTGCTGCCCTCGGCGCACTCGCCATCTCGCAATCGTCACCGCTCGCCAAGCTCTCTGGTGCATCACCCGCCGTCGTGACGCTCTTCCGTGGCGTGGTCGCACTCCCGTTCTTGGCGCTCCTCGCCCGCCGCGAAGGGCACTCCGCAACGCCCCGTGATCGCGCGCTCGCCTTCATCGCGGGCGGTCTCTTCGCGCTCGATCTGCAGTGCTTCCACGTCTCCATCCCGCTCCTTGGCGTTGGCCTCGCCACGGTGGTGCCGAACGCGCAGGTCTTCATGGTTGGACTCTTCGCCGCGCTCGCCGGCGAGCGCACACCGGGCCGCGCGATTGCGGCGATCCCGTTTGCGTTCATTGGACTACTGATGCTCGCCCGCGTGCTCGATCCGTTCGGCGTGAACGGTCTCGCCGATCCATCGGTGATCGCCGCGGGGAGCGATCCGGCACAGGGGGTCCTCTGGGGGCTCGGCGCCGCCGCTTTCTATGGGCTCTACCTGATCATCACGCGACGCATCTCTACGAGCGCATCGGGGTCGAGCGCCGTTGGTCCATTCACGATGCTGCGCGACTCAGCGCTCGGCACGATCGCCGTCTCTCTCTTCCTCGCACTGCTGACGGGCTCGCTCCTCCCGCCAGAGATCTGGCCAGGGGTCGGTTGGCTGGTGCTCCTCGCGCTGATGTCGCAAGTAATCGGCTACCCGCTAATCAACGCCTCCATCCCGCACCTACCGAGCGTAGTCGGCTCGGTGCTCCTCTTTGTCCAACCGCTGATGACGCTGGTCGCGGGGGTGATCATCTTCGGCGAGATTCCAACTCCGGGTCAGCTCGTGGGCGCACTAGTCCTCTTCGGCGGCGTGCTGGTGGCGGCGCGCAAGTAGCGCGTTACGCGCTCGGCTTCACCAGCGTCAGAACGCGCGTAGGATTCTTGATGGTGATCTGATCGATGGTCTTCTGATCCACGCCCGCCGCGAGCAATCTCGGCAAGAACGTCTTCTGCAGATACGTGTATCCGTTCCCTCCGTAGAAGAGGAGCTGCGAATCGTGGCAGACATCCTGGCTCAACATGATCTGCTTCTCATACCCTTCGTTAAGAAGTGTCTTAATGAGCTCAATCACCTTCGGTTCGCCGGCGCGTTCAAGTGGTGTGAAGTTCATACCCAGGAAGTCGGCTTCTAGAGTTGCGCCGCGCTTTACAATTTCGCGCCAGTACTCAATGCGAGGCCATGAGTCTGTGTGTCCGATCACCACACGCGCCGGATCAAGCCCTTCATCTTCAAGAATTGCGAGTTGCGCAAGCCCCACCGCGCTCTGCGCCGCATGCGTGGTGACCGCAGCGCCCGTGCGTTGCGCGGCGCGAGCCGCGGCGCGGAAGACGCGCTCCTCTTGCGCCGTGACCCACGGCTTGTCCGTGCCGATCTCGCCGATGATCCCGGGGCGAACCGCTCCATCTGGTCCTGGGACGCCGTCTGAAAACTCGCGGACAATCTCGTCCGCAAGGTCATCAGTGGTGCGAGTGTCGATGCGCGCCTCTGGCGGGTAGTACGCCGTGCGATACCAGCCGGATCCGCCGATCATGTGGAGCCCCGTCGCCTTCGCGAGACGCGCGAGTCGGGGGAGGTCACGACCGATCCCGTCCAGGGTGAGGTCAACAAGGGCACGACCCCCCGCGGCAGCATATGCGGCGAGCTCTTCGTTAATCCGAGGCTCTTCGCCGATTAGCTCCCAATAATCCCAGCGACCCTGGATGTGCCAGAGGGTCACCTTGGTGTGCTCATGAGGGAGGGTGAAGCCGAGGTCTGAGGGCGCGATCGGCCCCAGGACGCTCTGGATCTCCCCGGGAGCGGCACGCGTGCTCACGCGTGAATCCTAGGGCAGCAGCCTCCCCCGCACGCGGCACGCTCCGCAACTGGACTAGCCCGCACGAGCGTGCGGTGCGATGATTGCCAGACGGTGCACGGGCGCCCGCAGGGTGCTCGGGCCGGATGTATATGAGGTGCACGAGATGCGAATCAAGTCAGCACTCCTTGCGCTGATCGCTGGAGCCGCCATTGTGGCGAGCGCCTGCGGCGGGGCAACTGAGCCAGTGGAGAGCGGCGAGGCCCGCTTCCCAGAAGGCTCGTATTGCGCACAGGCACTCGCCCTTGGCGAGGATGTCACCGGCACCCTTCTCTGGAAGGTGTGCGACAGCGGGACGCTCGTCGTCTCCACAGATCCTGCGTACCCACCGTACTCATCGCTCGATGCGAGCGGCGAGTATGTTGGCTTTGACTCTGACACCGCACGCGAAGTCGCCAAGCGACTCGGCGTTGAGATTGAGTGGCAGACTCCAGACTGGTCCGCAATCACCGCTGGTAACTGGGGCGGACGATGGGATATCTCCATCGGCTCCATGACCCAGACGGAAGAGCGTGCACTCGTTGTGGACTTTGCCGATCCGTACTTCTATGAGTCGGGCTACCTGCTCGTCCCAACAGACTCAGCCGCCACGACGGTTGCTGATCTTGCTGGCAAGACGATCTGCGCAGGCGAGGCCACGACCCACGGAACGTGGATTGAGGGCGGGTTCGCTGAGAGCGCCGTCGTGATCCAGTACAACCCATCGCCAGAAGGCGCCAAGTTGAAGACGTACCCAACCGACTTCAACTGCATCGAGGCATACCTCGCCGGTCGTACGAACGACTGGGACGCCATGGCACAGAGCCGTGAGTTCATTGAGAACGCAATTGCGGAGTCGGACGGGAAGCTGCGCTTCCTGAACGAAGATCCAAACTTTGCGGGACAGATCTCATTCGCACTGGACAAGAGCGGACTTCCAACCGCATCCATGCTGAACGCGTTGAACGCGATCGTTGCAGAGATGCATGAGGACGGCACGCTCTCAGGCTTTGCAATGACGCACGTCGGTCGCGACATCAGCAAGCCGTAAGGCTGAACTCGGCGCGCGGCGCCGATCACGCACTGGGGGAGTCGCGGGGCAACCTGCGGCTCCCCCGAACACATCGGGGCACCTAGGGAAACCTTGGGACCTTAAGGGGCACTTCAGGGAGGAGGAGCGATGGAGCAGGATGCACGGGCACTTGCACAGGCGGTTGCCGCCGACGAAGCGCGCCGCGCCGCACGCTGGCAGCTCCGCTTCCGACTCGGCTGGGGACTCCTCATCGCACTCCTGGCCGGATTCATGGTCATCTCACTCAATGTGGAGCTTGACTTCATCGCCCGAGCCACACCATTCATCATTGAGGGGATCTGGCTCACACTGATCGTCTCTGCAGCGTCAATCGTTCTTGCAACCTTCCTCGCAGCGGTTGGCGCACTTGGGCGACTCTCATCGAACGCCATTGTCAACGCGCTCGCCTCGTTCTACGTCAGCTTCTTCCGCGGGACTCCGCTCCTCCTGCAGCTGCTCGTCTGGTACCTGGCGCTCCCACAGGTTGGGATCATCCTCGATCCAATCTTCTGCGCCATTGGCGCGCTCGGAATGAATTACGGCGCCTACATGACGGAGATCTTCCGCGCCGGCATCCAGGCGGTACCGCTCGGGCAGCGTGAAGCGGCGGCGGCGCTCGGCATGTCGTCGCGTACCGCCTTCCTGCGCATCGTCGCCCCCCAGGCGTTCCGCATCATCGTCCCAGCGATCGGCAACGACTTCGTCGCCATGTTGAAGGACTCGGCACTCGCCTCCACGGTGGCGCTGCAAGAGATCGTCTGGCGTGCGCGCAACGTGGGCCAGAAGGAGTTCAAGACGCTCCAGACGTTCATGATCGCCGCAATGATCTACTGGGCGCTCACGATCATCTTCAGCACCTTCCAGAATCGCATTGAGAAGCGTCTCGCCGCGGGCGATCGCAATAAGGAGACCAAGGGATGAGTGCCAACGTGAACGTCGATCGCACACATGTCCATAAGCTGCATCCAGCAGAGAAGCCAGGCATCTTGGTGAAGGCTGGTGCCGAGCCAGTGTTGAAGGCCACGAACGTCACCAAGTGGTTCGGGGAGAACCACGTGCTGCGCGGCGCCTCCATCACCGTCTGGCCGGGCGAGACCGTCTGCATCCTTGGCCGCTCGGGATCCGGAAAGAGCACCTTCCTGCGCAGTCTCAACTTCCTTGAGGATCCTACCGACGGCGTGGTGGAGATTGATGGCGTCACTGTGACCGCCGATCCATTCCACAAAGAGGGTGGCGAGCGCCAGAGTCGCATTCGTGACCTTCGACTTCGCGCAGGGATGGTCTTCCAAGAGTTCAACCTCTTCCCACACCTGAGCGTCATTGAGAACTGCGTGGAAGCACCCGTTCATGTGAAGGGGATGGCCCGCAAAGAGGCGGAGGCGATCGCAGAAAAGTATCTGGCGAAGGTTGGACTGAGCGAGAAGCGCGATGAGTATCCTTCTAGACTCTCTGGCGGACAGCGACAGCGCGTCGCCATTGCGCGCGCGCTCACCATGCAGCCGAAGGTGCTCCTCTTTGATGAGCCAACGAGCGCACTCGATCCAACGCTGGTTGGCGAAGTGCTGAAGGTGATGGCGGACCTTGCGCACGAAGGTCGCACGATGATCGTGGTGACACACGAGATGGACTTTGCGCATGAGGCGGCAGACCGCGTCTACTACATGGACCAGGGTGAGTTCGCCGAGGTTGGGCCACCGGAGCAGGTGATTGATGCGCCGAAGGATCCGCGCACCAAGGAGTTCCTCTCGCGATTCCGCACCCTCGGCTCGAAGAAGTAGCCGTGCCAGCGCGCGGCGCGAACGGGGGCGCCCCCGATCTTCTCGTGGTGGGTGGCGGCGTCTGGGGGAGCTGGACGGCGCTCCTCGCGCGCAAGCTCGGCGCCACCGTGACACTCATGGAAGCATCTGAACCAGGACACCGCGACTCAACCTCTGGCGACCACAGTCGCATCTTCCGGCACTCACACGGCGAAGATGAACTGTTGCTCGGCTGGGCGCGCAAATCGCTCGCCGCATGGAAAGCGCTCGGCGCCATGAGTGGCGAAGAGCTCTTTGTTGAGAGTGGCGTTGCCTGGTGCATCTCTGATCTTGGCCTCTGGGAGGGCGAATCCGAGAAGCGATTGCGCGCCGCTGGTGTTCCGCACGAGCGAATCAGCGCGGATGAGGCGGTGAAGCGCTGGCCGGCGATGAGCCCCGCCGCACTCGCC
>CAIZYO010000082.1 GCA_903937225.1 uncultured Chloroflexota bacterium
CGTCTGCTGGATGAGTACGACCGCATCAGCAACGCGACCGCTGGGAAGGCGGTGCGCGGTGAGCTGCCACTCGATCACGAACGGATGCACTTCTATAGCCAGGTGGCAGATGGAGATCCGGCGTCGGCTGCTACCGCGGCAGCCGCTTGGCGGCCAGCATTTGGACAGCTCTCCCTCCTTTTGCAACTCCCTGGCGTAGATGCCCCTGCACGTGCAGCGGAAGAGAAGGGTGGCGCGCTGACGGCGGGCGAGCAGCAAGAGTTGGATGAGCGCATTGATGCGGCGAAGCACTGGCTTGCAGACTATGCGCCCGATGAGGCGCGCATCGCCGTGCGTGACGATCTCCCAGCGGATGCCGTCCGCGAACTCAGTGCGCAAGAGCGCGCCTGGCTCCTCGCCCTTGCAGATGCGGCGGATGCGGCGAAGCCAACCGGCGGTGAAGCCTGGCAGAGCCTCATCTTTAGCGCCGCCAAGGAGGGGGGTCTGCAGCCCGTGCGCGCCTTCGCGTCGCTCTACGCCGCCTTCCTCGGCCGCACCAACGGCCCGCGCGCTGGCTGGCTCCTCGCTGCACTGGATCCCGCACTGGTGGTCACGCGCCTACGCGCCGCCGCCGCGATTCAGTAGAGTGCGCGCATGAGTGGAGTACGGGCATGAGCGTCGGCACACAGCGGCTTCGGGACGACGCCGACCGCCTGCGCGCGGGCGCGATCGCAAAGCGTGAAGACCCCGCCGTGGTTGACGCCGCTCTCGCCGCGGATGCGAGTCGCCGCGAACTCTCCGTCAAGGTGGACGCGCTCCGCGCCGAACGGAAGAGCATCTCGGCCGAAGTTGGTGCGCTCCTCGCCGCTGGCACCGCCAAGGACGACGCGAAGGTGGTCGCCGGAAAGGCCGCCTCACAGAAGATCGCCGATCAGCTGACGCAGCTCGAAGATCAGCTGGCAACGGCGGAGGCGGCGCTAGAAGATGCGCTCCTTCGAATTCCGAACCCGCCCGACGAAGACATCCCCGTTGGTGGCGCTGAGGCGAACCGCAGCATTCGGACCTGGGCGCCGACGGGGCACCCCGGAATCCCTGCAGACGGGAGTGCGCCGGCAACGGCGCTAGCACCAGAACACGATGCAGTGGCCGAACGGCTCGGCATCTTCGACCTAGAGCGCGGTGCAAAGGTGGCGGGTGCCGCCTTCCCTGCGTATCGCGCGGATGGCGCCGCGCTGATTCGCGCGCTGATCAACCTCTTCCTTGACACGCATGTGCGTGAGAACGGTTTCACGGAGATCTGGCCACCGATCTTGGTGAATGAGGCCTCTGCGCGCGGCACGGGGCAGATCCCTGACAAGGAAGACCAGATGTATGTGGTTGGTCGTGATGGCTTCTACCTTGCGCCAACCGCAGAGGTCCCCGTCACAAATCTTCATCGCGATGAGATCTTGGACGGCGCGCAGTTGCCGATTCGCTATGCGGCCTACACCCCCTGCTTCCGACGTGAAGCGGGAGCCGCCGGTCGCGAGACGCGCGGCATCCTCCGCCTGCACCAGTTCGACAAGGTGGAGATGGTCAGCTTTGAGCGGCCAGAGGAGTCGCGCGCCGCACTTGAGTGGCTCACCGAGCGCGCCGAGATTCTGCTGCAGCGACTTGAACGTCCGTACCGAGTGTTGCTGATGGCGACAGGCGACA
>CAIZYO010000083.1 GCA_903937225.1 uncultured Chloroflexota bacterium
GCCACGCGAGCAGCGTCGTCCGATCAATGGCGGGGACGCTCTCTCGTGTGCCGCCAGCCGGTCGTGAGTACGCCGCCCCTTCGTCATAAATCGCGGCGACCAGTGCCTCGCTTGCGCGAGCACGCGGGCTCGCTTGCACCTGATCAATCGCGGCGAGACGGAGCGCTTTCACGCGTTCAATCTCGCGTTCGGGGAGTCGCGGGGCGAGGGCGATCTCTGCAATCAACGGCAGGATTCCAGTAAGGCGGCCGGCAGGGAGTGTGGCGCCGACCACCAGGCTCTCCCATCCCGCCTCTGCCCCGATCTTTGCGCCGAGAAGTTCGCTCGCCTCCACCAACGCATCAGCATCATGGCGCTCTCCCCCTTCCGTGAGCAGACGAGCGAGTGCCGTGGTGATGCCCGATCCTTCACGAGATTCGGCGGAGGCTCCGCTCGGGAGGATCAGCTGCACCGATGCGAGTGGTCGCGCTGGCATTGGGAGCACGATGATGCGCACACCGTTCGTTGTCTCACCCTCGATCGCGCGCGGGAACCGATACGCGCGACCGCTCCCAGGTCCAGGACGTGCGGCGCTCATGACACCTCCGCCGGTTCGTACCAGAGGATCACCCGATCGTCAGCGAGGTACTGCTTCGCAACGCGCTGTACAGCAACCGCATCTACGCCTTGGTAGATCGCTAGATCACGATTAATGCGCTCAGGGTCGTTGAGGAGGGTTGCGTACATCCCAATCTGATCGGCGATCGTTTCGGGATCTGAGCGCAGCGCCAACTCCTCCGACTCAATCAGCGCGCGTGCGCGCTCCATTTCCGTTGGGGTGGGGCCGCGCTCGCCGAGACCGCGCAGCTCCTCAAGGAAGAGCGTCTCCAACGTGGTCGCATCGGCTCCAGGTCGCAGGGTGGCGGAACCGACAACCAGAGACGCACCACCAATGAATGGCAAGACCGAAAGCCCCACATCTTGCGCCACCTGCTCTTGGCGCACGAGTCGCCGCGTCAGCCGACTCCCACGACCACCAGCGAGGATCTGGCAGGCGATCTCAAGCGCGGGGAGATCTGGGCTTGAAAGGATCGGCGCGCGATAGGCGAGATGGATGCGCGGATCAGGAACCTTGTCTTTCACCGTCTTGCGAATCTCACCGCCTAGCGACGTGGTGATCGTGAGGTCGGGGTGCGACGGGAGGGCGGAGTTCGCCGCAATGCCTCCGAAGAGCCGCTCCACTGCCGCAGCGATCTCTCCCTCGTCAATGTCACCAACGACTGTCAGCACCGCATTGTTCGGCGCGTACCAAGTGGCAAAGAAGTTGCGCACATCTTCAAGGCTCGCTGCGTCCAAATCCTCCATGGATCCGATCGTTGGGTGGTGATACGGATGGCCCTTTGGGTATGCGAGGGCAAAGAGTTCAAGGTATGCCGTCCCATACGGCTGGTTGTCGTAGCTGGAACGCTTCTCGTTCTTCACCACATCGCGCTGGTTATCAAGGTTCGCCTGATCGAGTGCGTCAAGAAGCGTTCCGAGTCGGTCCGCCTCCATCCAGAGGATCAGCTCCACCCACTCGGCCGGAACGGTGGCGAAGTAGTTGGTGCGATCGAGCCAGGTGGTGGCATTCGCACTCCCTCCAACCGACTCAATCAGCGAAAGATGCTCAGCCTTTGAAACATTCGCCGAACCTTGGAACATCAGGTGCTCAAAGAGATGCGCAAATCCAGTCCGACCTACGCGCTCATCTTTGGAGCCAACGTGATACCAGAGGTTTACGGTGGCGGTTGGCGTAGTGCGATCAAGGACGGTGATAAGGCGTAGGCCGTTCGCAAGCTTCCGCTCTTTCAGCGGGATTGGGTGAGGTGCTGACATGCGCGTCGCCGCGGTTAGTTCAACGGAAGGAGCGAGAAGAGGAGCGCGCCGGCGAGTCCAACAGCCAGCCCCTGTACTGCGATCACAAGCGCAGTTCGGCGATCAGCGGCGAGCGCGGCACTGTTTGTCACGCGGCTCATCTCGCCAATCTTTCCCAGATTGAAGGTCCCTGCAAGTCCGTAGGCCATGCAGAAGCGACGCTGCGCCTGGATCCAACCGATCGCGGCGCCCGTCAGTGGAAGTGCGATCAGTAGTCGTGGTCCGAGGCCGCTCGGGGTGCCGAGCACAACGAGTGCGACCGCGAGCAGTAGCGTGGCGACGAAACCTGCGGCTGCCGCGCGCTTCCGACGCGTGATCTCCTCAGGTCCAATGTTGCAAGCCCCAGCGACGTACTCAAGTTGCATGCCTCTATCGTAGCCGCTCGCGCAACCCCCCGTTGCCGAGCGGTGCGATCGCCACGCTGGCGAGCGCGTTGCGCACGGCGAGTGATTCTGCAGCCGCCACCGCAGTCTCCATCGTGGTGAGACAGAGCACGCCCTCCTCGACCGCGGCGAGGCGAATCTCCAGCGCGTCACGCAAGACGCCGCTCTCTGGCGAGGGCGTATTCACCACCGCAGCGATGGAGCCCGATCGAATCAGTTCGGCGATCTCAGGAGCGCCGTCGCGTCCACCGGCACCGATCGGACTCGCCGCCGTCGCGTGAATGCCAAGCGCTGCCAGCGCCTCACGCGTCCCTGGGGTTGCGGCGATCGCATATCCAGCCTCAATAAGTGGCTGCGCGAGCTGCGCCAGGAGCCCTTTATCTCGGTCCGCAATGCTGAGCAGGATCGTCCGTTGCGCGTCACGCGGTGGAGGCGGGAGGAGGTTTGCGGCGATCAGCGCCTTCCCGATCGCGTCGCGTGCGTTCACGCCAATCCCAATCACCTCGCCAGTGCTCTGCATGAATGGCCCAAGCGTTGGATCAACCCCGCGCAACTTTGCGGTGCTGAATGCCGGCGCCTTCACCGCCACGCCGGTCGGCGAAGATGCCACGCCAGAGCGGTACCCGGCGCTCGCCAGCGTGTCGCCGAGTGCAATATCCACCGCGAGCGGCACCATTGGGATCCCCGTCACCTTGCTCATGAACGGGACCGTCCGACTCGCACGCGGGTTCACCTCAATCAGGTAGATCCCCTCCTCGCGCACGATGAACTGCGCGTTCACCAAACCGCGAACGCCGATCTCACGCACCAGCCGCATGAAGATCTCGGCGACCTCCGCCTGGCGTGACGCAGAGATTCGCTGCGGCGGATAGACGGCGATCGAATCACCCGAGTGCACGCCAGCGAGCTCCACGTGCTCCAGGAGCCCTGGGATCAACACGGTCTCGCCGTCCGTCACGGCATCAATATCAATCTCGATTCCTTCCAAGAAGCGATCGATGCGCAACGGACGCGTTGCGGCGATCTCGCCGATCCGCTCCAGTTGGCGAGTCAAGTCGTCTGGTGTGTACGCGAAGTCAATGGCGAGTCCGCCGATCACATACGACGGACGCACAATCACCGGATAGCCGATCTTCTCGGCGAGCGCGAGCGCATCGGCGCGACTGCGAGCGAGGCCCCCCTGCGGTTGCAGGATGCCGAGACGATCCAGGAGCGCGGCGAATCGGACGCGGTCTTCTGTCTCGTCAATCGCCTCAAGCGATGCGCCAAGGAGCGGTACGCCAGCGGCGGCGAGTGGCGCGGCGAGGTTGAGCGGTGTCTGTCCGCCGAACTGCACGAATGCGGGGAGTGTCTCCACTCCCTCTGGCGACTCAGCGCGGATGATCTCCATGATTGATTCGGCATCAAGCGGCTCAAAGTAGAGGCGCGTGGAGGCGTCGAAGTCGGTGGAGACCGTCTCTGGGTTGCTGTTCACCATCACCGCCGACCAGCCGCGCTCGCGTAACCGCTCTGCGGCACGCACCGCGCAGTAGTCGAACTCAATCCCCTGCCCAATGCGCACGGGGCCTGAGCCGATCACCAGTGCCGCCGGTCGCGTTACGGGCGGCGCTTCGGCGGGCGAACCGGCCGCAGCGAAGGTGCTGTAGAAGTACGGCGTCACCGCCGCAAACTCAGCAGCACACGTATCGACCATTGCATATCCAGGAGTGAGGCCGAGCTGCGCGCGCCGCGTGGTGATGCGCGCTTCGTCCAAGCCAGAGATGCGCGCCAGATCTTCGTCACCCATCGCCGAACGCTTCGCCGTGGCAAGTAGAGAGATGGAGGCGGGGTCGGGCCCGATCAGCGTACGACCCGCCTCGCGCACGCGGTGCTCAATGGAGATGAGTCGCGCGAATTCCGCAAGGAACCATCGCGTGATCCCTGTCGCTGCGTGAATCTCCTCTTCACTGACCCCGCGTCGCATCGCGGCGAGAAGACGCCAGAGTCGAGAGTCAGATGGTCGGAGGAACTCTTTCAGCCCAGCACCGCCGCGCGCGGCGATCGCGGCAAGTTCGCCGTCCCATGACGCCTCTTCAGCGGTTGGCCCACTCCCCTTCTGCTCCATGGAGCGAAGCGCCTTATTGAGTGCGGCACCGAAGGTACGGTCGATCGCCATCACTTCGCCCGTCGCCTTCATCTGACTCCCGAGGAGGCGATCCGCACCAGGGAACTTGTCAAACGGGAAGCGCGGCAACTTCACCACGATGTAGTCGAGCGCCGGTTCAAACGCGGCCACTGTTGTCCCGGTCACCGCGTTCGGAATCTCGCGCAACGTGCGGCCAATGGCGATCTGCGCCGCCACGCGCGCGATCGGATACCCGGTTGCCTTGCTCGCCAGCGCCGAGCTGCGACTGACGCGCGGATTCACTTCAATCACCACGTAGTCGCGGTAGTCGGGAGAGAGTGCGAGCTGCACGTTGCAGCCACCCTCCACGCCCAGTACACGGATGATGTCGAGCGAGGCGCTGCGCAGCCGCTGGTGCACCGGATCCGGCAGCGTCTGTACTGGCGCGACGACGATGCTGTCGCCGGTGTGCACGCCGAGCGGGTCAACATTCTCCATGGAGCAGACCGCAATGCAGGTCCCCTCCGCGTCGCGCATCACCTCGTACTCAATCTCCTGCCAGCCAACGAGGCAGCGCTCCACCATCACCTGGCCAATGGGGCTCGCGCGCAGGCCGCTTCGGACGCGCTCCCAGTACTCCTCCTCCGTCACCACGATCCCGCCACCCGTTCCACCGAGCGTGAAGGC
>CAIZYO010000084.1 GCA_903937225.1 uncultured Chloroflexota bacterium
ACGCGGCCTAACGGCGCGGCCATGGGTGAACTAGGCGTCAGTTGGTTCCGTGTCCGGCGCTGGGCGTCGGATCACTTCGCGGCCCCGATAGGTGCCGCATGCGAGGCAGGCGTGGTGTGCTCGCTTGGTCGCGCCACACTGCGCGCAGCGGTCCATCGCCGGGAGGGTCAACGCGTGATGCGCGCGACGATCTCCTTGACGAGACTTCGATGCCTTTCGCTTTGGTACGCCCATCGCTGATGAACCTCGCTGCTACGCCCCGCACGGGGGTTGGACTTGGAGAGCGAAGCCTACCCGATCCGAGCCCCCTCGTCGCGCTTCGCCTACCGCTCGCCTAAGGGCCTCCCTGCTGGGGTCAGCCCTTGACCCTTGGTTCCTCACCGCTTGGCGGCAGGAGGCTCCCCAGGACGGCGAGGCGTGGGTCTACTTCCCGATCTGGGCACTCCTCCGTCTGGTGTGGAGCGCCGCAGTGTCCACATCGCTCTGGGCAGAGGGGGTCACAGTGCAGAACCAGCCGACGGACGAGGTCGAGGCCCTCTACGGCGATGCGCCCGAGGTCGACCGAGTTGCCACGACCGAGCCGCTCCCCTTCACCCTTAGCATGGCGCTCTTCAAGAACCTCTTCATCGATGCGTGTCTCAAGGGCAGCGCGTGCTGGGCTCAGGCATCGAGCGCATGCCCCCTCTTGCACGCCACGAACGTGTGCGATCAGCCGTACCCCACGATTCGTGCGATCAACGCGCGCCTGAACGGTTGTGTGGATCAACTCCCCTTCCGACGTACTTGTCAGCGTGAATTCAGGGACGTCAAAACTCGCACCAGGGAGCTCTGCGAGCAACGGGGAGCAGTCAATGAGATAGAGCGCAGGCGTCGCACCTTCAGTAACGTTCGTCGCCTCGTTGAGGTCGCTCACCCGTTGGCGTCGGCGTGGCGTCGCGCCGCTGCAGTTAACACAGGGATCACTCCCTCTGGGACGAGTCGGTCGAGTGGGCCGCCGTATCGCGCGATCTCACGAACAAGTCGACTGGAGGTTGACGCATGCTCGGGAGCGGTCATGAGGAAGAGCGTTTCGATTGACGGTGCGAGGAGTCGGTTTGCATGGGCCATCCGCAGCTCCGCCTCAAAGTCCGATCCGGCGCGAAGGCCACGGATGATGACGCTCGCCTTCGCCTCTTCTGCAATACGCACCGCGAGGTTGGATGCAGCGAGGATCTCTACCCGCGCCACATCTGCACCGAGTTCCGCGGCGATGACTGATCGCAGCACCGCTTCGCGCTCCGCGAGGGTGAGCAGCGCCTCTTTCGTTGCGTTCGGCAAGATCGCAACGACGAGCCGATCAACCACATGAAGGCTCCGTCGAATCAAATCAATATGGCCAAACGTAACCGGATCAAAGCTTCCTGGGTAGAGCCCGACGCGATCGCTCATCTCAACTCCTCCGCCCCCTCATGCTCGTAGAAATCAATTGCTGTCTCACCATACGTGAGGCCTCGCACTAATCGTAGTCCCCTTGGCGCCACTTGTGTCGTTTCGCCCTTCACCCGCCGTCCAGAGAGGACCAGAAGGCCACCTGTGGCGAGAGGGCTCGGGTGGTGAGCGATAAGTTCGAGCATGCCACTGCGCAGGGGCACTTCGTCGTACGGTGGATCCGCGACGATGAGGTCAAAGGAGGCTCCGCGCGCAACAAGTGCGCGCAGCGACGCGAGTGCGTCAGACGTCTGGATCTCGGTCTGGCCAGCAAGGCCGAGTGAAACCACATTGCGACGAATGACGTCGGTGGCACGTCGAGAGATCTCTACGAACTGCACGTGTTGCGCGCCGCGACTGAGCGCCTCAAGGCCCGCCGCGCCACTCCCCGCACAGAGATCAAGGACACGTGCATCGAGGAGGCGCGGCTCAAGGATTGCAAAGAGCGCCTGCCGAACGCGGTCGGCAAACGGACGCGTCCCCTCCTCAGGGACCTCAAGAAGGCGTCCACCGAGCGCTCCAGCAATGATGCGAATCTTCTGGGCCACCGTTCAGCCCTCCCGCGAGAGGAGGACGGCGGTGGGCCATCCGCGAAGGTAGGACTCAATCAGTGGACGTGAGGCTGGAAGGGGTCGGCCGATGGGGTCCAGAAGTCGCTCTGCCTCTGCGCGCGCCACCACGGCAAGCGCGCGGTCTTCGGCGCGCGAAAGTGCGGCAACGCGCAGAGGTGGCAGGCCGCTCTGATCGGTTCCGAGCACGTCCCCCTCTCCACGCAGCTCAACATCGCGTTCGGCGAGGAGGAAGCCGTCTCGCGTGCTCTCGATCGCTTCAAGCCGGGCGCGCGCCACCTCGTCCTCGCTATCGCTGACTAAGACGCACCAGCCTTCACTTCCGCCACGACCAACGCGACCGCGGAGCTGATGCAGCGTTGCGAGTCCAAATCGATCAGCGCTCATGATCACCATCACGCTCGCGCGCGGAACGTCAACGCCAACCTCAACGACCGTTGTCCCGACAACGATATCGACCTCTCCACGGGTGAAGCCGTCCATCACGCCGCTGCGCACCGCGGTTGATTGCCGTCCATGCACCACTCCAACGTTGAGGCCTGGTGCTGCCGCAGCGATCCGCTTCGCCTGCTCAACCACCCCCGCCTCTCCGGCCGCCTCAAGCGCATCACCGCCAGTCTCACCACTCGGCTCCTCGCCGGGATCCTCATCGCCGATTCGCGGCACCACGACAAAGGTCCCTCGCCCTGCGCCAGCCTCTGAGACGACAAAGCTCCACAGGCGATCAAGTTCTGCACTGCTGCGGATCGCGGTTCGGATTGGCTGCCGACCAGCTGGGAGTTCGCGTAGCTCCGATGAGGCCACATCCGCGTAGAGAAGCTGTGCGATCGTCCGCGGGATTGGGGTCGCAGTCATCAGCAGAAGGTGCGGCTCCCCCTCCCCTTTTGCGGTTAGCTGGGCTCGCTCCTCCACGCCAAATCGATGTTGCTCGTCAACGATGACGAGTCCGAGCGAAGCGAACTGCGTCGCTTCAGAGAAGAGCGCGTGGGTCCCAATGAGAAGGGCGGTGCTCCCATCGGCGGCTGCCGCGCGAACGTTGCGCCGCTCTGCCGCAGAGGCGCTTCCAACCAGTAGGTCTACGCGAATGCCGAGTGGCGCGAAGAGTCTCGTCGCGGTGGCAGCGTGCTGCCGTGCGAGGAGTTCCGTTGGCGCCAGCATCGCGCACTGAAGCCCTGCACGGGCGGCGGCGGCGGCCGCCACGAGTGCAACCGCCGTCTTCCCCGTACCAACATCACCCTGCAAGAGGCGCAGCATTGGCTCGCCAGCGGCGAGGTCCGTCAAGATGGCATCGATCGCCGCTGACTGATCCGATGTCCATAGCGGTGCTGGCGTGGAGTCTCCCTCGCGTCGAAGTCCGCGACGAATCGCCTCTTCAATCTCTGCGCGGTCGCGCTGAGGGACCGTAATGGATGGCGCCGCACCTTTCGCTCGACGGCGCCGTCGGCGAACGAGTGACAGCTGCACCGCGAGAAGTTCGTCAAAGGCGAGGCGACGAAGTGCGGCATCGCGCTGTTCAAACTCACTCGGCCAGTGAGCCTCCGTCAGCGCAGCGGCGAGCGGCATCAGTTCGTGTCTGGTGCGAACGCCGGCGGGAAGCGGATCTGTGAGCTCCGCACCGAATTGATCAATGAGCTGGCGTACCGCCGCACGAAGGCTGAGTGTCGTCACCCCCTTTGTCAGCCGATAGATCGGAACGATTCGCCCTGCATTGACGCTCTCGCCCCCTTCGAGCGCGCTGAACTCTGGCGCTTCAAGCTGGGCCCGCCACCCAATTGCCTTCACGCGGCCGGAGGCGACGATCTCAGCGCCTGGGTGGAGACGACGCTCAATGAAGCGACGGCCGTACCAGATCGCTTCCACCACACCGCTCTCGTCGGCGAGTGTGGCGATCGTTCGTTGAACCCCTCGTCGCCAGGTCTTTTCGACGCGAACGTCAACAACCCGCACGCGAACCGTTGCAGGGCTTCCGCCTACAAGTTCAGCAACTGGCGTGATCGCTCGGCGGTCTTCGTAACGCCGCGGAAGATAGAGGAGGAGATCTCCAACGCTATGGACCCCTAGTCGAGCGAGCCCCCGTAGCAGGCTCGCTCCGCCGGGCAGGCCGAGCCCCTTGAGCGGCAGGCCGCTCGGGTCGGCGCTCACTCCAAGCTCACGAGCACCCGCTCGATTGGCTGTTCGCCACGCGCGAGCTCCACTTCCACGCCGCGGATGACTCCTCGAGCAACTTCAGCCATGCGCTCGCCGGCGGCCGCGTCAACATCCGCCCCTAGATAGAGCGTGATCAACTCCGCCTTCTCTCCCTGCAGCGCACGGGTGAGCGCCTCAATCTCGTCTTGACCGGTGGCAACAATCCCATCAACAGGATCAAGGGCCATCACTTCGCCGTTGCGTACGCTGACCCCTTTCACCACCGCGTCGCGTACCGCCTGGACAATACGGAATGTTCTCGCACCGACTCGCGCGGTTTCAAACTGCTTCAGCGCAAGGTCCAACGGGAGCGAAGGATCCCAGGTTAGGAGCGCCGCAATTCCCTCGGCTGCGTTACGCGTTGGGACCACGGTCACGTTCGCCGCAACCAGGTCTGCGGCCTGGCGCGCTGCGAGAACGATGTTCCCGTTGTTCGGAAACACAATGACATCGCGCCGTCCCGTTGCGTTGATTGCGGTGGCAATTTCCGCTGCCGAAGGGTTCTCCGTTTGGCCACCGTGCACCAACTGCGAGGCCCCCGCCGACTTCATGATCGCAGCAAGTCCACTCCCTGCAGCGACCGCAACGATCGCTGTGCCGGGCTCAGGCCCCTTGTCAGGCGTTGCGCTGGCAACGCCAACGCGCGTGGAGAGATCAGTAAAGGCACCATGTCCAGTGGCACGTTCAGAACTTTGCTGGTCAAGATTCTCAATCGTTACGCCACGGACATCGCCATGGGCAATCCCATAGGCGAGGATCTGATCTGGCTGCAAGTTGTGCACGTGCACCTTGCAAACCGACGCATCACCGGCGACAAGTACGCTCTCCCCGATGCGTTCAAGGTCAGCACGGATCTTGACGAGGTCGAGTGGTGCTTCTGTGGCGCGAAGGATGAAGACCGTCTCGTATCCATACTCACCTGGAGCGCCATCTCCGCCCGCAGCTGGGACTGGTAGTGCAGGAGTTGGAACGTGCGCAATTCTCACTGGCTCAGCATCGTCCGAGGTTGCCGAAGGAGCAACCGAGGGGACATCTGCGATCCCCTCGAGAATGAGTTGTAACCCGGTGCCCCCCGAATCCACGACTCCTGCTTCTCGGAGCACGGCGAGAAGCATTGGCGTCTTCTCCACCGAGATGCGAGCGCTCTCGGCAACACGGAGGAGGAATGGTCGAAGCTCGGTTGATCCTTCCGCATCTGCCAGCGCGCTCGATGCAACTTCGCGCGCAACAGTGAGAATCGTCCCCTCTGTGGGTGTTGCAACAGCGCTGTAGGCGTGGAGCACGCCGATCGAGAGTGCGTTTGCGATCTCTGCCGCGCGAGCTCGCTTCCGCCCTCTTACCGCTTGGGGTAGTCCGCGCAGGATTTGCGAGAGCAGAACCCCCGAAGTCCCTCTGGCGCCTAGGAGTGCGCCGCGAGCAACCGCTTCGCTGACCTCATCAATTGATGTGACCCCCGTTGCAAGCGTCACCTCCCCTTCAGCGATCGCCGCCTTGAGGGTCGCGAGCATGTTGGTCCCCGTATCGCCGTCAGGGACAGGGAAAACATTGAGCGCGTTCACCTCCGCGACGCGGGCCTCCAGCCGATCAGCGCCTGACCGGAGGGCTGCCATCAGCTCCACCCCGTCCCAGCTCTTGCGGCTCATCGAGCGCCCCACTCGCGGGTCTCCGCCACGCGGGAGAGGGGGGCGTGGCGGGCGGCGAGAAGTAGACCCGTCTTCGGTGCTCGCTGTCGCTCGCTCGGCATGACTCCCTCCCTCAGCCAAGGCTCCCTCAGCCCTACGGCGTTCCTGCTACGATACGGCACCAACGGCGGTGCGTCCCTCTCGGGCGCCAAGTACAGCAAGGAGAAGGTCATGGCTCGCTTCTGCGTCCTCTGCGGCAAGGATTCGATCTCTGGGTTCAACCCCCAGTCGGTCGGGATGAACCGTGTACGCGCACACCGACGCTTCCGAGCCAACCTCCAGCCGACCATGGTCCTCGCCAATGGGACGATGAAGCGTGCGCTCGTCTGCACTTCGTGCCGACGAACGGCAACAAAGGGCGCCTAAGCTTCAGCTACGCCTTCGGGCGTAACCCCTCTACCGCTGCGCGCATCTGCGCCGCCCCGAAGAGCGCTGTCCCAGCGACGAGGACATCTCCCCCTTGTGCAACCGCATCACCTGCGGTGCTAGACCGAATCCCACCATCTACGTGAATGAGTCGCTCAGCGCCGAGGAGCACTCGAATCTCTTTGATGCGCGCAGCTGCGTCAGGCTGATATGACTGGCCACCGAAGCCGGACTTCACCGTCATGACGAGCGCAAAATCAAGATGCGCATCATGCGCTGCGAAGGCCGTGGCGGGTGTGCCTGGATCTGCTGCGAGACCCGCCTGCGCCCCCGCCGCTCGGATGGCATCAAGGGTCCCCTGATGGCGCTCTGGAACCTCAACGTGAATGGCAACGGTTTGGCAGCCAGCTGCGGCATATCGTGGCGCCCAGAGTGCAGGGTTCGCAATCATCAGGTGCGCATCAAATGGGAGTGACGTCACCCCACGCAGTGCTTCAACGGTTGCGATCCCGAACGTAAGGTTCGGCACAAAGTGCCCGTCCATGATGTCTAGGTGGATGCGGTCAACGCCAGCCTCTTCCGCCGCCTGAACTGCTTCACGCAACGCACCGAGATCCGCATTCAAGATGCTCGCTGCAATCTGAACCCCACGCGTCACTGCTCAACCCCTCCAAGTGGCCCAGACGGCGCTAGTGGTGTTGGTGACCGCTCCCCTTTTAGTGCGGCGGCGCTCGCTACGACCAGAAGCTCTCTGCGGCGGGCCACTGCTGCTGGCGCTGGAGCGCCGGCACGTTCAGCAGCGAGTTGCCCACACGCGGCACCCGCTTCGCGACCTCGGTTTCTCCGAACCGTTACCGAGAGGCCGGAGGCGCGCAGTTGCTCTGCAATCTCTTCAATGCGTGCGGCGGGACTCTCCTGCCATGGCGTATGTGCGACGCTATTCATTGGGATCAGATTGACGTGTGCGCTGCTCCCGCGCAGGAGTTGTGCCAAGGCCGCGGCATCTTCTGGGCTGTCGTTGATGCCGTCAATCATCGTCACCTCAAACGTGGTCCGTCGCCCAGTTGCACGTGCATGCGCTGCTGCGGCTGCAATCACTTCCTCTACAGGCCACTTACGGTTGAGTGGCACAAGCAGGTCGCGTAGAGCATTGCGCGCCGCATGTAGAGAGACGGCGAGGGTCACCTGAGGCCGCACCTTTGCGAGCCTGGCGATCCCTGGCACCACTCCGCTCGTTGAAACAACAATTCGACGTTGTCCGATGCCGCCCCGAAGTGGGTCGGTGAGGCCGTCAATTGACGCGAGTACGGGGTCAAGATTCTGAAGTGGCTCCCCCATCCCCATGAACACGACGTTCGTGAGCTCCCGTCCTTCGCCTCGAAGGATCTGTCGCGCGCGACGCACCTGATCTTGGATCTCACCAGCGGTCAGGTTGCGGGTAAAGCCAAGCTCACCCGTGGCGCAGAAGGGGCAGCCGACCGCGCACCCTGCTTGGCTTGAGACGCAGATGGTCGCTCGCTCTCCGCGGCCGCGCCGTGGATCGGGTGGAT
>CAIZYO010000085.1 GCA_903937225.1 uncultured Chloroflexota bacterium
CCAGGAGTGACGAGGCCCCACATGTCGTACCAAGAACTCCCTTGGTCAATGGCACGTTCGATCGCAAACGCCTTGAGGGCGTATGGCGCGCGAACCTCATTGCCGCGATTCGTTGCTCCGCCGAATAGCTCCGTGCTCCCACTCTCGGTGCGCACCACAAGAAGCGCACCGAGAAGCTCAGCGGCGCCGTCCGCGCTCGCCCCTTCGGCGATCAAGAGTTCTGCGCGCGGACCGAACGCGCGCATCAGTTGAGAGAACGCTTCACCACTGCGCGACTTACTCCCAGTCCGCTCGCTGATTGCGCTCATCACCGCGCTCAGTGCGGGGAGCTCATCAACGGTGCCGAGGCGCACCGTCACGCCATCGGTCAGCGCTTGACGGGCGTACTGACGCCACTTGCTGCGCCAGCCCGCGCGCACCGCGTCAACGCCTCCGGCGAGTGCGATGCGCCGACTCGAGCGCGGCTGGATTGGAGCGGCGAGGTGCAAGCGCGCGCCGATCTGCGTTGCTGCGTTGATCCACGGCGCGCGCAGGGTGGCGGTGAGTGCAGGGTCAGGCTGCACGACGTTGCTCTCTGGGTCAACGACGAGCGAACTTCCCGGCTCAAGTCGGACGAGCGTCACGCCGTCAGCGCGAAGATCACGCAACCCACGCAACAGCTCCACACGTAACGACTCGGCAACTGCTTCGTCCGCACATACAACGAGTGGCGCGCGTGGCGCATAGGCGAAGCGACCGAGCGGTCCAGGGAGGCGCTGCAGGAGGAGCTGCGCGCCCGCCCATCCACCACTCGGATGGAGTGCCACGATCCGAGTCGCCTCCCAACCGGTGAGCGCCTTCGACCTTGCCCAGGCGGCGGTCTGGGTGAACGGAAGTTCGGCGATCTCACCTGCGGCGTAGGCCTGTTCGAGCCGCGCACCCCACGCCTCTGGCGCTTCGCGAAGGATCACGATCTGGTCACTCATGCGGTAAGGGTACGCGCCCCGCTAGGCTTGTGCGCGTGACGCTAACTCCACCGCTCCCGCCGATCGCGCTCGACCCTGAAGGGGTGGTCTTTGATATGGATGGCGTGCTCTGCGATAGCGAGCCGCTCTGGGCCGACGCGCGCTTCGCCGTTGCCGAGGCGCTCGGCAGCAGCATCACGATCGACGACTTCCACGCCTTTTACGGCTCCAACACGTTGCAGTGGAGCGCAGGGATGGCGAAGCTCTTCAACTACCCAGATCCCGCGCACGTTGCGCGCCTCACCATTGACCACCTTCTCAACGCGTATCGAAACGGCGCCATTCGGCCGATCCCGAGCGGGATTGCCGCACTGCATCGCGCAGCGGCGCGTGGGCCCGTTGCCGTTGCATCCGGGAGCCCGCGCGAAGTGATCGGCACCGTTCTTGAGATCCTCGGACTCAGCGACGTGGTTCGTGAGTACGTCAGTTGCGACGAGGTGGCTGGCGGCAAGCCGCTCCCCGATGTGTATCTGGAGGCGTGCCGACGAATCGGGATCACCCCAGAACGTTCTCTCGCGATTGAAGACTCACTCGCAGGCGCGCGAGCAGGCAAAGCGGCAGGGATGACCGTTGTCTTGGTCCCGCTCGATGGCGCACCGTCATCAGCCGGCGCAGACGAGTACGCAGACGTGATCCTTACGAGCCTCGATCAACTCCCACTCGCCGAAGGCGGCGCGTAGCGAAGCGATTAGCTCTTTGCGATGCCGACCTTTGCGCCGAGCGCGTCGTTGGAAGGCTCGATCAGGTAGCTGCCATCGTCAAAGATAATCACAGGAATTGACTTTGCTCCGGTGAGCTTCTCAATCATCTCCTTTGCCGCGGCATCCGCATCAACATCCACGTAGGTGTATGAGACGCCGTGCGCGTCGAGGTAGCCCTTGGAGCGCCTGCAGTCACTGCACCAGTCCGCGCCGTACATCGTGATCTTCTTCTCGTCTGCCATCGCACCCTCACTCGCTTCGGCCAGCGGCGCCAGCCCTTGCAGAGAGCGTAGCGCGTGCGCAGGCTTGCGTGAGAGGGCGTACGCTACGAGCATGGCAACTGCTCG
>CAIZYO010000086.1 GCA_903937225.1 uncultured Chloroflexota bacterium
CGCCGCGTTTCAGTACCACTACTTCCCGTCTTCACAAATTGCACTGATCGCACTCGCGCTTCTTCTCGCCGATTTGCGAAACGGAGCGACGCGCGCGGTTCGCCTGGCACAGGGTGGGCTCGCCACACTGATCCTTGCCGCGCCACTGCTCTGGACCGCAACGCCTCTCTTGTGTGCCGCCGCAGGAGTTCTTGATGTCTATGCGGAGAGTCAGGTCTGCCTCTCTTCTGGGCTCGCAACACCAGGGCCAGTGATCGGCGCGGTGCTTCTGATCCCTGCCGCATATACGGCGTGGTCACTTCGTCACATCCGCGATCCTCGTCGGCTGTTCCGCTGGTCGCTCGGCGCGATCGCGGTCGTTGCACTGATTTGGTATCCGAACTGGTCAGCGCTTCCACTTCCAACGGGAGTGCACAACGTGTATCAAGGTGTTTTCCCAACATGGACCTGGTCGTTCCAATTTGGGGTCACACTTGAGAAGCCAGTTGACGTGCCACTCGTTAGCGGAGCAACACTCCTCTTCGCAGTAGCGCTCGCGGCGGTCGCGCTTCTTACGTATGCGCTATTCGAGTACGCGCGGCGAAGAGAACTCCACAAGGATCGCTCGTAGCGGAACCCCGTCGGTCGCAAGGAGGCGCTCAACCGCCGCAGGAAGCGCAACCGCTTCACCAGATGCAACGCGCTGACGTTCGTCAGCAAGGGCGAGCCATCCACCACCCTCAATTACAATCAGCAGCGCGTCATTCGGTGAACGAAGTGGTCCGAGCGCTGCACGCTCGCTCAAGGTGATCTCTGTGATGTGCGCCGTTGTGCCGGCGTGCAGGAGCGCGCTCTCTACGCCTGTTGCCCCCGAACCGCGATCTGGTCGACGCTGTCCTGGTCCGAAGCGGCGGATCTCCACCGCGTGACGCTCAGCGCTTCTTGCTGCCGCCGCGGCGATTCGGTCGCTTGAGAGTTGCCTCCACTCCGTCGCTCACCTGGCGTCGTGTGCGCAACATCGCCTCATGCGCCGCTTCAGCGGCGAGCTGTGGCGGGAAGCGATTCACGACCGTGTCGCGGAGTAGATAGAGGCCAATCGCCGTCGTAACGATCGGAAAGATTCCATACCACTGGAAGGCGGCGTAGATCAGGTTGAGTCCGAAGGTGGTCACGCCAATCCAGAGGAGATACTCCCACTCGTTACCGAGCACTCCTCTTCCGTTCGTTCCGCGCGTTGACCATGCGTAGGCGACGATGGTGAAGATAAAGAGCAGGAGGTTCACCACCCAGAATGGGGTGTAGAAGGTGCCGAGCCGCGCGTTCAGCGCAACGAAGAGATACTCCCAAGGCCACTGCGCCATTCCGTTACCTCACTCATCTCTATTGACCCGACAAGTGGTCGGTTCGTCAGGCGAGTATGCCATCATCGCCCCCATGCGGGTCCTCCTCGTCGCCAGCCCAGCGCACCCTACGGTGGCTCGGTTCACGCCGACACTCGCCACCCTCGCCGCACAAGGGTGCTCCATTGAGGCGTGCCTCCCCCTCTCCCCCGAGCTCACCCGCGAAGGGATCCTCCACGTGGCGCTCGGGGACTCCGAACTCGACGCGGCGCTCCGCGGCCTTACGGATAGCGATCTCCTCATTGCCCCACTCGCCGGCCCCGCCGCACTGGGCGCTGTCGCCCAGGTAATTGGAAGAGGAGCGGGCGCGCCACTCCTCCTCGTTGACGCAAACGACGCGGGGGATCTTGTTGGGTCGCTCGCCATGGCGCGTGATGGTGGAACCGTTGGCACGGCCGTCCGCGAACGGTTGATCCAGAGCGCTGCGTTTGCCCTCGCATCCGTCCTTGCACCCGCTGCGCGCGGAAACGACGAGTTTCCTGAACGACAACTCCTTCTCTTAGAGCGCGTGCGCACCTTCCAGCACGGTGAGAATCCGCACCAGCGCGCCGCCGCGTACATGCACGCCTTGCGAAACCGCGCAGGTGTGCTTGGCGCACAACTTGTGCAAGGGAGCGAACCCACACTGAACGACGTCCTTGATCTTGATGCTGGCGCGCGACTCGTCGCTGACCTCCCAATCCCAAGCGCAGCACTCATTCGCCACACTGATCCGATTGGTGCTGCAACCGCTGAGACTCCACTCGGCGCTCTCAAGCGCGCACTTGAAACCGATCACGCGGCAGCATCGGGAGCAATCGTTGCGCTGAACACGCCGATCGACCGCGCAGTGGCCGTAGAGATTGCGGGAGGGAGCTACGAAGCGGTGGTCGCACCAGGAGTGGCAGACGAGAGTGCCGCCTCCGCACTCGCCGCTCGTCCAGATCTGCGTGTGTTGTTGTACGAACCAGAACACCCCCAAACTCATGAACTGATTGGACTCGGTGATGCGCTCTTGATGCAGACCGCAGATCACGGAGCCATTGAACGCAGCGAACTCCGTGTGGTGACGGAGCGCCGACCTACGCTGGAAGAGCTCACCGACGCACTCTTTGCATGGCGAGTCGTGCGACACGTTCGCTCCAATGCAATTGTCATTGCGCGAAACGCCACCACGCTCGGCATTGGAGCAGCGCAAGTTAACCGCCGCGTTGCGGTTGATATTGCACTTCAGCGCGCAGGTGATCGCGCGCGAGGCGCCGTGATGGCCTCGGACGCCTACTTTCCATTTGCAGAAGGGATCGCCGCCGCCGCAGCTGCGGGTGTGACCGCCGTCGTGCAACCGGGTGGTTCCCGTCGAGACACTGCAGCGATTGAGATCGCAAATCGGAACGGGATGGCGATGGTGTTCACTGGCCGCCGCCACTACCGAAGGTAGAGGGAGATGGATCAGCCACTTCTCGAACGCATCCGAACAGAGATTCGCACGCAAGGACCCATCAGCTTCGCGCGATTCATGGAGCGCGCGCTTACGGAGCCTGGCCTCGGTTACTACGTTGGCACGCAGCCGCGCGCAGGACGCGATGGTGATTTTATGACTGCACCAGAAATGCACAGCCTTCTCGGCTCTGCGTTGGCGCGCCTGATCCGCGAAACGTGGGAGAGACTTGATCGACCGCAACCGTTTCGATACACGGAGTACGGCGCCGGATCTGGTGCGCTCCTTCTTGCAGTCGTTGATCAGCTGATCAGAGATGAGTCACTACTTCTTGAAGCACTACAGATTCAACTGATTGAAATCAATCCACACCGGCGTGAAGAGATTCAACGTGCACTAGCGACGCGTGCGCTGCGCCATCCGTTGAAAATCGTTGAGCAAGATGCTCCGCCCGTCGCCGGCGTTGTTGTGGCGAACGAGTTTCTTGATGCGCTCCCCTTTCACATCTATGTCGGTCGCGCGGCGACCGCGCACGGCACTGCAGAGCGTTGTGTTGGATTGAACGAAGAGGACTCACTCGTTTGGGTGGAGGTGCCACTCGGAGAGGCAGAGGCGACGCGCGTGCGCGCGCGGTTCGGCGCGCCACTGACAGAAGGTCAGCGCGCAGAGGCCTGCTTCGCTGCAGATGCGTGGCCGCACGAACTCGCCGAAAAGATCAGCGGCGGGCTTGTGGTGATGATTGATTACGGACGCGAGGGGGCTGACCTTCGTGATGCAGCCAGCCGCGCCGCGGGGACAGCACTCGCCTACCAGGGGCATCGAGCGACCGACGATCTGCTGGGTGACCCAGGGGGGCGGGATCTGACCGCCCACGTGGACCTGACCGCCCTCCGAGCCGCCGCCACCGCGGCGGGGCTCACCCCAGTCGCCTCCACCAGCCAGGCGGCGCTCCTTGCGGGGGTGGGCCTTGATGACGAGATTGAACGGATTCGGCGAGGCCCTGAGGCGACCCTCGAGGGGGCGATTGCGCTTCGCTCGGCACTCGCCCGGCTGATGAACCCCCGTGGCATGGGCGGATTCGCCGTGGAGCTCTTCGCGCTCGGCTCGGCTGAGCACGTTTCACGCCTGGCGGACGCGAGGAATCCACTCCCCGGAGCGGCGGCTCCGATCCGCCCCCTCGTCTAGAATCCTCGAAGGATCCACCCTTCGCCCCGCACGGGGCGCGGCACGGGAGTAGGGGTCCAACAGAGGAGCTGCATGAACGGACTCTGGTACGTCCTCGGCTTCGCCGGCGCGGGTGTCTCCTTCGTCTTTTTGACGATCGGAATCGCCTGGCTGATCTCCCACCGCACCCGCGGCAGCCGCGGGAAGCAGGTGCCATATGAGTCAGGGATCGACACCTACGGCGACACCCACGGCCGCTTCGGCCTCTCGTTCTACCTCTACGCACTCCTCTTCGTTGCGTTCGATGTTGAGATCGTCTTCATCTACATCTGGGCGCTCAACTTTCAGACACTTCTCATTGAAGGACTTGTCTCAATGGCGGTATTCATTGGCGTCTTGCTGATCGGCCTCGCATACGCGTGGCGCAAAGGGGTGCTCGCATGGCGATGACGCGCGATCCAAAGAAGGCGCTTCAGACGCCGATCGTCACACCGAACACCCTATGGACGACAGACAATCCGCGCGCGTACGGTGGACAACCGCTCGCCGAACATCCGAACCTTGAGCTCGCGCGCTATGACGCAACGGGCGACGGTCGCGTGGATGATGCGCGCTGGAGCGGCGCGCTCGGCGCAATTCCCACCAAGGCAGACGTCGTCCTTGACTTGATCCGCGCGAACAGCCTCTGGCCGCTCCTCTCAGGGCTTGCCTGCTGCGCGATTGAGATGATGTCAACTGCAACACCAAAGAACGATATTGATCGCTGGGGAATGTTTCCATTCCGCGCATCACCTCGACAAGCAGACGTACTGATCGTTGCAGGAACGCTGACGACGAAAATGGCAGAGCCACTGATTCGACTCTGGGAGCAGATGCCAGAACCAAAATGGGTTGTTGCGATGGGTGACTGCACATGCTCTGGTGGTCGATACAAGCGCAGCTACTCCGTGGTGCAGGGAATTGATCGCGTCATGCCAGTTGACGTCTACATTCCAGGCTGCCCGCCACGACCAGAGGGTCTCATCTACGGAATGATGAAACTGCAGCAGCTCATCAAGGATCGTCGCGGACACTGGCCAGAGCGCGCCATTGGCCCAACCGTTCCGGACGGCATCTGATGGACCGCGCACTCGCCACCGCGTTGACCGAACGATTCGGGAGCACGCTGCTCACACCTGTGCGTCAGCGATTTGACGAAACGGAAATTCGCGTCAGCGTTGCCGATGCAATCGAAACGTTGCGCGCGCTGCATGACGAGACCGAGTTTGCGTTTGAGATGTTGATTGATCTTTGCGGCGTTGATACAGGCGAAGAGATGCAAGTCGTGTATCACCTCTCATCCTCACGAAGTGGTGACTGGCTTCGCGTGATCGTTCCTGGCATTGACCGAAGTGCGCCGCGTGTGAACTCACTCGTCTCACTCTGGCCAGGTGCTGAATGGATGGAGCGCGAGGCGTACGACATGTTCGGCATCATCTTCGAAGGGAATCGTGATCTTCGTCGCATCTACATGCCCGACGACTACGCGAGCCACCCGCTCCGAAAAGACTTCTATCTCGCCGACGACGCATCGCGTTCGCCGGCTGCTGGTGTGCGCAACATGGAGCGCGCAGGAACGCCTGTTGATGCAACGCGCGGCACCACGCTGCGCAAGAGTCCGGGGGCATAACCGTGACGACACCACTGACGAAGCCATCGCTCGACGATCCACGAATTGCGATACCCGCCGCCTCGGAGTGGTACGAACCAGCGCCAACTGCGCAGACAGAGCGCCAGGCGGAGTTCCTCAACCTTCGGGACGGCGAGATGTTCGTCAACATGGGACCGCAGCACCCGTCCACACACGGCGTGCTCCGCATCGTCGTCAAGGTGAATGGCGAGCAGGTCGTTGATCTCGATCCTGTGCTCGGATATCTGCACCGCGGCGTTGAGAAACTCTGCGAGAACGCCGACTACCACCAGGCGATCTGCTACACCGACCCGCTCGAGTACGTCGCCTCGCTCTTCTGCGAGGCGGCCCCCGTCGCCGCGTTTGAGAAGTTGATGGACGTCGAGGTTCCGCGCCGCGCCCAGTACATTCGCGTGCTAACCATGGAGCTGAACCGCATCGCCAGCCACACCCTCTTCCAGGGCTGGATGGCGCTGGATCTTGGTGGGATCACCCCAATCCTCTGGTCGTTCATTGAGCGCGACGAGATCGTGGACATGCTCGCCGCACTCACCGGCCAGAAGCTGCTCTACAACTACTACCGCATCGGTGGAGTGAACGGCGATCTGAACCACGAGTTCATGAGCCGACTCGGCAACTGGATGAGCCGCGCCGCCGCGCAGATCGATTCAAACCTTGGCCTGATGAACGAAAACGAGATCTTCGTTCGACGCACGCGTGGTCTCGGCACACTCGACGCCGCCACCGCGCTCCGCATGGGCGTTACCGGACCGAACCTCCGCGCCACCGGCGTGCCGTTCGATCTGCGACGCGACCACCCGTACCTTGTCTACCCAGAGTTGGAGTTCAACGTACCGACGCGCGACGAAGGCGACTCACTCGCGCGATACATGGTGCGCATTGACGAGATCCGCGAATCCATTCGCATCATTGACCAGGTGTTGCACGAAATGCCAGACGGTCCCGTGATGGCAAAGTTGCCGCGCCTGATCCGACCACGACCGGGCCGCGCATTCGGTGCGGTAGAGGGGCCGCGCGGCGCATACGGTGTGTACGCGATCTCTGACGGAACCGATCAACCGTTCCGCATGCGCATTCACGATCCATCATTCGTGCACTTGCAACTTGTCGGACCACTGACGCGCGGAAATCTTATTGCCGACACCATGGCGGTGATGGCGAGCCTTGATCCAGTGATGGGCGGGGTAGACAAGTGAGCGGCGCACAGATGGTCTGGTCACGCATGACGCCAGGCGGACGCGCACTCGCCGTGCTGCTCCCACTTCTCTCCGTTGGCGGCGCCGTGCTGACTGCGCTTCTTGTTGTGGCAGGGCCATTTATTGGCGCAACGATCGGTGCGAATCTTCCAATCGTGCGATTCCTTGCCGCGTCGGTGATCACCTTCTTGATCACCGTACCTGTTGCATTTCTTTTGATCTACATGGAGATGAAGATCATTGCGCTGATGAATCTTCGCATCGGACCAGACCGCATCGGTCCTGGTGGTGCTGTGATGAGTGTGGTGCACGGCTTGAAGGTGCTGAAGAAGGAGGACTTCACTCCACCAAGCGTTGACGTTCCTGTCTTCACGCTCGCACCAGTGGTTGTGTATCTGGCGAGCTTCATGACAGTCATGGTGATCCCGTTCGCGCCTGACCTGACGAGTGTCGGACTCGAGTTCGGCCTCCTCTACTTCTTCGCAATCGGCGGACTCGGGGTGGTTGGGCTGATGATGGCGGGATGGTCGTCATTCAATAAGTACTCGCTGCTTGGCGGGATCCGCGCCGCAGCGCAGTCAATCAGCTATGAGATCCCACTGACACTCTCGGTGGTTGGCATCATCATCCTTACCGGCACACTCTCGCTGCCGAAGATTGTTGAAGCGCAGAGCGGCTCACTGCTCGACTGGTTCATCTTCCGCCAGCCACTCGCGGCGATCATCTTCTTTATTGCAATCACCGCCGAAGCGAACCGCACGCCGTTTGACAACACCGAAGCGGACCAGGAGATCGTGGCTGGGTTTGCCACGGAATACTCCGGCATGCGTTTCGGCTTCTTCTTCTTTGCGGAGTACGTCAACGTCTTTATCGTCTCCGCACTCTTCTCCGCCGTCTTCCTCGGTGGCTCCAACGCGCCAATCAGTCTCCCCTTCAGCCCTGAGATCGTCGTGGACCTGAGCGGGCTTGGCCTCCTCCTGCCGATCGCGGCGGGGATCGCGCCACTCCTTGGGACGCTCGCGATCGGGCTCCCCATCTATGCGATCAGCGCGCGCATCAAGGCCTGGCAGGCGCTCCTCGCCGGCTTCCTGATCTTCGGCGCGCTCTCCACGGCGGCCATCGGCTTCTGGGCCTGGGCGATGCTTCCACCAGTCGCTGACCTCGTCTGGTTCCTCCTCAAGACGTTCACCCTGATCTTCATCTTTGTCTGGATGCGCGCAACACTCCCCCGCGCACGCATCGACCAGCTGATGGGCTTCGCCTGGAAGTGGCTCCTCCCCGCATCACTCCTCAACCTATTTGTCACGGCGGCCGCCGTGCTACTGACGGCATAAGGAGGGTCTGATGGCTCGAATCCCAGGCTCAGGCATCGTTCGCGGAATGGCACTCACGCTCACTCGCTTCTTCCAGCCGAAGAAGACGGTGATGTATCCCGAAGTGAAGCCAGATATTCCGCCGCGCAACCGTGGCCGACTTGAACTTGTGACCGATGAGCGCGGCACGCTGAAGTGTGAAACCTGCTTCCAGTGCGCGCAGGCATGTCCAATTGAGTGCATTGACATGGGCGGAACAGATACCAAGGGAAGGTACGCCGTCCACTGGGGACCAGCGGAGCAGTACGCCGAACGACGCGAAGAGTCGGCAATGCGCCGCTCAGGACGCACCGTCTCCGACGCGGCGGCAGCGCAAGAGAGCAGCGTTGACCTTCGACCCGTTGAAGCGGCGTTGGAGCGCGTTGATTACGACCCACATCACATGCTGCAGATCCTTGAGTCTGTACAGGGCGCGTACGGCTATCTGCCAGTTGACGCACTGAAGCGCATCAGTCGCGCCACTGGCGCCTGGTACGCCATGGTGTATGGCACCGCAACCTTCTACAAACACCTCACGTTTGAGCCGGGGCGCAACCGCACGATCGCGGTCTGCCGTTGTGCAAACTGCTTGGTCGCTGGCGCAGGGCGCGTCATCAACACGCTCTCATTTGAATTCGGAACCGAGTTCGGCCAGGCGATCCCGTGGAGCAACCTGCGCCTTGAAGCCCTCTCGACACATCTTCCAGATGCGCCATCACCACTCGTGGTGATTGACGGCGAACCGCAACGCGAACTCTCAAGTCGCAATGCAGAATCGTGGGCCGCCGCACTTGCAGGGAGGTATGCCGCGTGAAGCAGCTAAGCGCGCCAAAGGGCTGGTCACAACTCCTGCTCACACCACCTGCAACCCCGTGGGCGGCGCTGCGCGCGGCGATCGCCGCAGGCGGCGCTGCAACAGCACAGACTCTGATTGATGCTGGCCTGCGCGGACGCGGCGGTGGCGGTTTCTTGACCGGCGAGAAGTGGCGTGCAACCGCGCAGAGCGGCGCGTCGCCGAAATACGCGGTGGCAAACGCCTACGAGTCGGACCCAGCCGTCTTCACAAACCGTCTCCTCCTTGAGAAGAACGCGCTCGGCGTCGTTGAGGGTCTCGCGATCGCCGCGCTCAGTGTTGGCGCGCGTGAAGCGATGATTGGTGTGCGCGCGGAGTACAGCGACGCCATCCGTTCACTTGAGTTGATCATCAGCACCGCAGAGCGCGAAGGCGTCCTCGGTGCCAACGTGCTCGGAAGCGGTCGCGAGCTCACCGTGCGCGTCGTCCCACTTCAAGGATCAAGCATGATCGGCGAAGAGACGGTGCTGCTGAAGGCGCTCGCTGGAAAGCGCGGTCAGCCCGAGCAGACGCCGCCGTACCCGTCGGAAGTTGGCTATCTCGGCAAGCCGACCGCGGTGAACAACGTGGCAACACTCGCCGCCGTCTCGTGGATCCTTACGAACGGCGCCGCCGCATTCAAGCAGATCGGCGACCCCGCGCAGCCCGGGACCGTGCTCGTTCA
>CAIZYO010000087.1 GCA_903937225.1 uncultured Chloroflexota bacterium
ATCAAAACTTTTGATGGGTGGGGTTCGTGGTGGGATCTCCGATCCCTCCAGATCCCTCAGGATTCCTCCAGACACCTGCATCTGACCTCAGCAGGCCCTAGGAGACCTTCCGATCCCTCCTCGAGGGCGAATTGGAAGCGCGGTTTGGGGTGGTCTTCCTAGCCTTTCCAGCGGTCTTTAGATTTATTAGAATCCCCCCATGGCGGAGAAGAAACTCACGGGCCCGGCGTCCTATTTCCCTTCGATCGAGAAGAAGTACGGGAAGCCGATTGAACACTGGATGAAGGAGCTTAAGAAAGTGCGATCGCTCGCCCACATGGAGCAGGTGGCACACCTCAAGGAGCGGTTCTCTATGGGGCATGGTCACGCGAACGCGATCGTGGCCGTCTTTCGTCACAAGAACGGCCTGTAGTTGTGGCGGGGCGGGCAGAGAAGGTCTTTGAGTTGCCCATTGCGGACGTCTACGTGCTCTACGAAAGGAAGATCGAGAGAAAGGGTGGAGATGTTGCGAACCTTGACGCGGTGATTACCTGGCTCACCGGCTTTGACAAGCGGACGATCAAGAAACACATCACTGCAAGAACAAGCTTTCGAGAATTCTTCAAGGCGGCTCGCCTCAATCCAATGGCCAAGCTGATCACCGGCTCAATCTGCGGGGTGAAGATCCAGGAGATTGATGATCCACTGATGAAAAAGGTCCGCTACCTGGACAAGCTCGTGGACGAGGTTGCAAATGGCCGTCCAATGAGCAAAGTCCTGCGAGAGTCTTCAGCGAAGTGACTGCTGCCGAGGTGGCGAACTAAGCGAGAAAGGGCCGCAGCTCAACCTTTCGATTGCATGCGGCCGAGCCTTCTCGGGCAAACGCTTTGGCCTGTTCTTCGGACTCTGCGCTGATGATCCAGAAACCGCTGTAGTGCTCGGGAGCGGTGAAGAGAGAGCCTTGGGTTTCAATCCCTGCACCGGCGCGGTTGTCGATCAGGGTGGCGCGGCCCGGTTCTGCGATCCCTGCCGCTAGCAGCAGATAGTTCCCCGCGCTGAGCCGGTTGTTGAACGCGTCAATGGCCTCCATCTCGTTGCCAGTGGCGGAGTTGCTCGCGCCATCAATGACGAAGATGACGAACCGCACCTTCGTCAGCGCAGTTTTCCAAAGAGTGCCGAGGCGTTCTGGCCGCCGAATCCGAAGCCGTTGATCAGGACGCGGTCGACTGGCTGGTTGGTGCGCGCGGTGTTTGGCACGTAGTCGAGGTCGCAGTCAGGGTCTGGTGTCTCGAGGTTGATCGTTGGTGGGATGGTGCCGGTTTCGATTGCCTTTATGGCGGCGAGGCCGGCAACGGCGCCGGCGCCGCCCAGGAGGTGGCCGACCATGCTCTTTGGTGAGCTGATCGGAATCTTGTAGGCGTGATCGCCGAGTGCGCGCTTGATCGCCTTCGTCTCTGTGAGGTCGTTAAGCGGGGTGCTGGTGCCGTGCGCCACGATGTAGCTGATGTCGGTGACCTGCGCGCCGCCATCCTTGATCGCTTTGGTCATGGAGGCTGCGGCGCCGCGGCCAGTTGGCTCAGGTGCTGAGATGTGGAAAGCATCGGCGGTTGCGCCAGCACCGAGGAGTTCGGCGCGGATGGTGGCGTTGCGTGCCTTCGCGTGCGCGAGTGACTCAACGACGAAGACGGCGCCACCTTCACCGAAGAGGAAGCCGTCGCGGTTCTTGTCGAATGGTCGGCTCGCGCGCGTTGGGTCGTCGTTGCGCTTGCTGAGCGCCCCCATGTTGCCGAGCGCTGCAAAGGCCATTGGGAGGAGTGGCGCCTCAACGCCGCCAGCGATGACGATGTCCGCTTCGCCGCTGCGGATGAGACGGAGCGCATCTTGGAAGGCGAGGACGCCCGTGGCGCAGGCGGCGGCCTGGGTGATCGCCGCACCGGTGAGGCCGTACTTCATGCTCACCATGCAGGCGCCCATGCTTGGACTCAGGGCGGGGATGGCGAAGGCGCTGACGAAGCGGCCCCCCTTCTCGCGGAAGGCATCGGCGCCCATCGTGACCTGCTCAATGCCGCCACCGCCCGTATTAATGACGGTGGCGACGCGGTCGCGTCGCTCGGCGTCCCACTCGTGGATGCTGGCGAGTCCGGCGTCTTCCATCGCCTCCGTTGCGGCGGCAACGGCGAACTGCACGAAGCGGCTCATACGGCGCGCCATCTTCATCTCCATCGTCTTGGTTGGATCGAAGTCCTTTACTTCGGCGGCGATCTTCACTTCGTTCGCGGATGGATCAAAGTGCGTAATGCGGCCAGCGCCAGACGTACCAGCGATCAGTGCCGACCAGTAGCTTGCGGCGCTGTTGCCGATCGGCGTAATCGCACCGTAGCCGGTGATGACGGCGCGTTGGGCGTCGCTTCGTGGTGCGCTCTGCTCTGTCATCTCGCCTCCTACTTTCCCGTCCAGCGTCGCAGCACCACGGCGCCATTGTGTCCGCCGAGCCCGATGTTATTGCTGATGGCGGCGCGTAGGGGTGCTTGGCGCGTTTCGAGGGCCACCGTCAGGTTGCACTCAGGGTCAACGTTTCGCGTGTTCAGCGTCCCTGGGATCGTCTGGTGGTGGAGGGAGAGGGCGGTGAAGATCGCTTCAACTGCGCCCGCCGCACCCATCAGGTGTCCGGTGAGCGACTTCGTCGCGGAGACTGGGATCTGCGCCGCGCGTGCCCCGAGTGCGCTGTGGAAGGCGAGCGCTTCGCGCGCATCGCCCACTGGCGTACTCGTCCCGTGCGGGTTGATCATGTCGATCTCGGACGGATCGATCTTGCCGCGCTGCAGCGCCCACTTAATGGAGCGTGCAGCGCCCGCGCCGCCTTCGACCGGCTGGATCATGTCGTGTGCGTCAGCTGATGAGCCGTAGCCAACCACCTCTGCATAGATCGTTGCGCCGCGCGCCTTCGCGTGCTCGAGGTCTTCCACAATAAACGCGCCGGCACCTTCGCCCAAGACGAAACCGGCGCGGTCCGCGTCGAATGGTCGCGAGGCACTTGCGGGGCCTTCGCCGTCGCGCGGTGCGCCGAGTCCGCGCATGTTCATGAAGCCAATATGCGCCACCTCAATGAGTGGGTTCTCCGTGGAGCCTGAGATGACGGCGGTGACATCACCACGCTTGATCGCCTCGGCCGCCTCGCCCAGCGCGTGCGTCCCTGTGGCGCAGGCGGAGACCACGGCCATGTTGTGGCCTACGGCACCCGTCTCAATCGCGATCATCCCCGAGGTGCTGTCGACCAAACCATGTGCGATAAAGGTCGGCGCCACGCTGCGCGGGCCCTTCTCCTTCCACGCCATCTGGTTCTCAATGAATAGTCCCTGCCCACCAGCGCCAGATCCGAAGACCACGCCGATCTCCTCGCGATTTGCATCGGTGATCTCAAGCCCCGAGTCTTTGAGCGCCTGCTTAGCGGCGGCCACTCCCCAGTGGATCTCAGGTCCTGTGCGGCGAATGGACTTGGGGTCCAGCCAGGCGGCCGGATCAAAGTTCCGAATCTCACCAGCGACCACGTATGGCGAGTACGCCGTTGGATCCCAGTGCGTGATGCGACCAAGGCCGCTCTTCATCTCTGTCAGCGACGTCCATACGCTCGCTGGATCGTTGCCGATCGGCGAGACGATGCCAAGTCCCGTGACAACGACGCGACGGGTGTGATCTGCTTCTCGCATTCCGCCTCCTTATGACACGACCGCTGCGGTGAGCGGAAGATCATCAATAGAGACGATCTCTGCACCAGCCGCCGATGGGATGCGCTTCACGAGCCCACTGAGGACGCGGCCGTAACCAACCTCTACGTAGCGCTCCGTCCCGGCGGCGGCGGTTGCGCCGATGGCGGCGATCCAATCAACGCCAGTCGTTAAGTGATCAGAGAGTTCGCGACGAAGCTCTGCAGCGGTGCGAATCGGTGCCGCGTTCGCATTGGCGAGCATCGTGATCTTCGGGTCGTGGACGGTGACGGACTCGAGTGCGGCGCGCATTCCGGCCGCCGCGTCTTCCATCAGTGGTGAGTGGCTGGCGATGCTGACTTGCAGTCGCACAGCGCGCTTTGCGCCAGCTGCGGCTGCAGCGGCGACGGCGTGTTCAATGGCGGCAACTTCGCCAGAGAGAACGATCTGACCTGGAGAGTTGCGATTCGCAAGGACGAGGACGCCGCGCGCCGCCCCTTCGGCGACGATGCGTGACTCTTCCGATTCTGGGAGCCCAAGGATTGCGGCCATTGCGCCAGGGCGACCGCCACCTGAGGTTTGCATCAAGTCGCCGCGAATGCGTGCAAGCTTCACTGCGTCACCAATGCTG
>CAIZYO010000088.1 GCA_903937225.1 uncultured Chloroflexota bacterium
CTCCCGGGCACGCGCATGTCACTCGATGAGGCAACGGAGCGTGTGGCGGCACTCGGGTACGAGCGCGTCCCGCTGGTGGGCGGGCGAGGCGAGTACGCGCGCCGTGGCGGAATCCTTGACTGCTTCCCTGCAGGCGCGCAGGCGCCGATGCGTGTGGAGTGGTTCGGCGATGAGATTGAGAGCATCCGCAGTATTGATCCCGCCACGCAACGGAGCGGTGCTCCACTGACGCGCGCACTCCTGCTGCCAGCGAGTGAGTTCCCGCTGACCGCAGCGGTCGTGTTGAAGGCGAAGCGCGCAGCGGAGGCGATCGCAGAAAAAGATGGCGTGGAGCTCTCGCCCGCGCTGCGCGCAGACCTTGCGCGGTGGGAGGCGTCGCCAACCCCAGAGCGCGGCGATGGCCTTGAGATCTGGTCGCCACTGATTGCGCCATCACGCCCCCTTGATCAGTTCAACGGCGCACTCGTAATCCTTGATGAGCCGAGCGAACTGATCAGTAGTGCAGAGTCACTCGCGCGTCAGAGCGCCGAGCGATTCGATGTGCTCAAGACGACGCGCATCTTGCCGCCGTCATGGCCTGCGCCAATCCCGCCCCCTGCGGTGAGCCTCAAGATGCTGAGCGGCCTCGGTGCGGAGCGCCTCGAACTGACGTGGAGCTCCGAGGCTGGACGACTCACCAAGAGTGAGCCGAGCGATTCTTTCGGTTGGCATGACCCGCTGATGCCCGCCGGCCGCACGCGGGAGCTTGCGGAGGGACTTGAGAGTTGGCGACGCGACGGGGCGCGGGTGGTGATCGTTTCGGAACAGGCGGGGAGACTTTCGGAGCTCTTGGCAGAGGCGGGTGCCGCAACGCCCGTGAGCGATGCGCTCCCCAGCGATCCGAAGCCGAAGAGCATCACGCTGCTGCACGGCGGACTCGATGGTGGCTTCCAGGGCGGTGTGGATGCGCTGACGATCATCACAGACCGTGAACTCTTCGGCGCAACGCGCGTTCGTCGCGCCGCGGTGCACCGTCGCGGCATTACACGCGAGGCAGCCGAGCGTCTCACCCCTGGCGATCTGCTCGTGCACATTGATCACGGACTCGGACGCTTCTTGCGCATGACTCGACGCGGCGGCGAGGGTGATGAGCGCGACTACCTTGAGATTGAGTACGGCGGCGGTGATCGCGTCTTCGTGCCAACGGAACAGTTGGCGCGAATCGCGCGCTATACAGGCGCTGAAGATCCGGCGCTCAGTCGGCTCGGCGGAGGTGAGTGGCGACGCGCCAAGGAGCGCGCGCAGCGAGCCGCCGATGATCTCGCTGACGAGCTGTTGCGCATCTATGCGGCGCGCGAACTCGCCCACCGCCCACCGATTGACGGCGAATCCCCGTGGCTCATTGAGTTCGAGGCGGCCTTCCCGTTCAGAGAGACACCCGATCAACTCACGGCGATTGAGGCGACGAAGGCGGATCTTGCCAAGGGGCGACCGATGGATCGCGTGATTGTGGGCGACGTGGGCTACGGGAAGACGGAGGTGGCGCTGCGCGCTGCGTTCGCCGCGCTTGAGGCGGGGCGTCAGGTGGCACTCCTTGTCCCCACCACCATCCTCGCGCTCCAACACATTGAAACCTTCCGTCGTCGACTCGCCGCGTACCCATTCAGGTTGGAGCTCCTTTCGCGCAGCATCAGCACAGCGAAGCAGGCAGAGGTGGTTGCTGGACTCAATGACGGGAGTGTTGACCTTGTGGTCGCCACCCACCGGCTCCTCTCAAAGGACGTCTCCTTCAGCCGACTCGGCCTGCTGATCGTGGATGAGGAGCACCGCATCGGTGTATCGGCGAAGGAGCGACTCAAGTCCATCCGCGCCGAACTTGATGTGATGACCCTCACCGCCACGCCGATCCCGCGCACCCTGAACCTCGCCCTCTCTGGGATTCGCGACCTCTCCACCATTGAGACGCCACCTGAGGATCGGCACCCCGTTGCAACGCGCGTGGCGGAGGCGAGTCTTGAGCTGGTGCGTGACGCGCTGGCGCGTGAGTTAGAGCGCGGCGGACAGTCGTACTACGTCCACAACCGCGTCGAGTCCATTGAGGCGGCGGCGGAACAGTTGCGCGGCCTCCTGCCAGATGCGCGCATTGCCGTTGGTCATGGGCAGATGGAGAGTCGCGCCCTGGAACGCGTCATGGGTGCGTTTGTGCGCGGCGAGACGGACATCCTCGTCTGCACCACCATCATCGAGTCAGGTCTGGACATCCCGAACGCGAACACGATCATTGTTGACCGCGCAGATAAGCTCGGCCTGGCGCAGCTCTA
>CAIZYO010000089.1 GCA_903937225.1 uncultured Chloroflexota bacterium
GGCGAGGATCCCCTGGGCAATCTTGAAGGCGAGCCCACTCCCCGCAAGGTTCGGGAATGGATACGTTGCATCTGGACGATTCGGATTCACGAGCCACGCGGCCTTCGCGGGGTCACTCGGAACTGCGTGGTGGTCAATGATCCCGACCAAGATCCCAAGATCCAAGGCCTCAGCAACCCGCGCACGATCTGCCGTCCCGCAGTCCACGGCCAGAATCAGCTCTACGCCGTCCTCTTGTGCAGCAGTAAGCGCACCCTCAGGGATGCCATGGCCATCGCTTTCGCGGTTTGGTATGTAGCCCTCGGCAATCGCGCCGATCGCGCGCAACGCACGGATCATGATCGCCGCCCCCGTCAGGCCGTCCGCATCAAAGTCACCAACGACGAGAACGGGCTCCCCTGCTTCACCAGCAGCTCGCAAGCGCGCGATGAGGCCTGCTGCATCCGGCAGGAGCTCTGGCGCGTGCAACGTTCGATCGCGGGGATCAAGAAAGCGCTGCACAGCATCTGGGGGAAGCGTGCTTCTCACTGCGAGGAGTTCGGCTAACAAATCACGCAAATCTTCGCGCACATCACTCGTGCCAAGAGTTTGAAGGAGCGTGCCAACCGCCTCTCGCTCGGCGGCCTCAACACGCCAGCGGCGTTGGGCGATGATTCGGCTGCTTGCGGGGGCGGGGCTCACCGTGAACCCACCGGCACGCTAGGCGGTTCGGCGTGCGCTCGGCGAACTCTTTCGCGCCGCAACGCGCTCTTCCCACCAGACGAGGAGCGGGCTGGCGTTGAAGATCGAGGAGTAGGTTCCAGAGAGGATTCCAACAAAGAGCGCGAGGACAAACGTGCGAATTGAGCCACCTGCAAACACGAGAAGTGCCAACAGGGTGATGAGCACGGTTGCGGTGGTGTTCAGGGACCGACCCATCGTCTGCACGATTGAATGATTCACGATCTCGGCGAATGGGGCGCCAGCATACCGCGCAACGTTCTCGCGGACGCGGTCAAAGACCACGATCGTGTCGTGCACGGAGAAGCCGATGATCGTGAGCATGGCGGTGATAAAGAGGGCATCAACCTCAACGTTGAAGAACGTGCCAGCAACCGCAAAGAAGCCAACCGTGACGATCACGTCATGCAAGAGCGCGACGAGTGCCGCAGCTCCGAAGCGCACGTTTCGGAATCGGTAGGTCATCCAGAGCACGATTCCGAGGGATCCAAGGAATACGAGCAGGAGCGCCTGTTGGGTCAGGTCCTGGCTGATCACAGGGCCAACCGTTGAGAGCGAACCCTCTTCGGCAATCGGGCCCGCCGCGGCAACGATTGCCTCTCGAATCTCCGCGAGCTCTGCTCCAGCGGGTTGCGATGGATCAGGGGCACTCCCAGATTGAAGATCGAGCGGCTTGGTGCGCAGGAGAAGGAAGCCCCCCTCCCCTTCCGTCACCTGGGCTTCTGGGTGCCCCACGGCAACAACAGCATCTCGGATGATCGCTGGCTCGGAGGGCTCCTCAAGTTTGAACTCCCAAACCGTTCCGCCCGTGAATTCAACTGAGAACTTGAGCCCAACCTCTCCACCGGTGAGCGGGGTGGCTGCAATGAATGCGAGTCCAGGGATGGTAAGGAGAAGCGAGAAGAGGAAGAACCAGCGCTTGCGCGCGATGATCTTATCCACGAGCAACCTCCGTTCCGTCTAGGTCACCCTTACCGACACCGTAGAGGTAGGGAGAGGCGAAGCGGGAGCGAGTGATGACCGCTCGCAGGATCACGCGAGTCACGGTAATAGCGGTGAACATGGAGCAGAGCACGCCGATGATGAGAACGAGCGCGAAGCCCTTGATTGTGGAGGAACCGAAGTAGAAGAGGATAAATGCGGTAATCAAGCTGGAAACGTTCGAATCAAGGATGGAGTTCCATGCCCGACTAAATCCCGCTTCAACGGCGGGAACAACCTTCTTGCCGATCCGAAGCTCTTCTTTAGTCCGCTCAAAGATCAAGATATTTGCGTCCACCGCCATGCCAATGGAGAGGACGAATCCCGCGATCCCTGCGAGCGTCAGTGTGACGGGGACAATGCGGAAGAGCGCGAGCACAATCAGCATGTAGAAGATGAGCGCCACTGAGGCAACCGCACCAGCCAGCCGATAGTGGAAGAGCATGAAGAGGAAGA
>CAIZYO010000090.1 GCA_903937225.1 uncultured Chloroflexota bacterium
CGCGTGAGTTCGCGCAGACGGGGGAGGAAGCCCGCGGGTGGAACGACGTATCCCCCTTCGCCAAGCACCGGCTCCACGATGACGGCGGCGACATCTTCTGCGTTGACCAGCGTGTGCAGCGTGAGTTCCCACTCCTCTTCCCAGCGGCAGCTGCAACCGGCGCATGCTCCGCCGCTCCCTGGCGCACCCGCGTCACGCGCGGCAACTGGTGCGCGATAGCAGTATGGGAATGCGGTCGGATAGACAGAGCCGGGGAGTGGCTCAAAGTGTCCGCGGTAGACGTTCTTCGCCGTGGTCATCGCCATCGTCTGCGCCGTGCGGCCGTGATATCCGCCGCGGAAGACAAGGATCACGCGTCGCTTGGTGGCGCGGCGCGCCAACTTGACCGCCGCCTCCACCGCTTCGCTCCCTGAGTTGGAGAGGAAGACGCCCCACGGGCCGCCTGGGAGAATCGTGCTCAGCCGTTCGTGTAGTCGGAGGCCAGGCTCGTGATAGACGATGTTCTGCTGGCCGTGAATCAACTTGGTCGCCTGCTCGGCGATCGCTGCCGCAACTTTCGGATGTGCGTGTCCAGTGTTCACCACGCCGATCCCCGAGGTGTAGTCGAGCCAACGCTCGCCCGCGCGGTCAATCAGCCACGCGCCTTCGCCACGCTCCACATCGACGTTGGCGGCCCTCCCCCAAACCGTGGAGATAACCTCGTGCCCTGGGATTGGTTTTGCGCTACTCACGGTTTCAGGTTAGCGCGACGACGCTGGAGGAGTGCTCCAATGGCAACCAGTGAAACGGTGGCCACAAAGAAGAGGGTGGCGAATGCGTTTACCTGCGGCGGGATCCCCTTCTGCACCTTCAGGTAGATGTAGACAGGGAAGGTCTGCACCTGCCCTGCGTTGAAGCGCGTGATCACGAAGTCATCCAGCGACAGGCCGAAGGCCAAGACGGCGCTCGCGGCGATCCCCGGAAGGATCAACGGAAAGGTCACCTTCCAGAAGGTCTGCCATGGGGTTGCGCCAAGGTCGGCCGCCGCCTCTTCAAGGCGCATGTCGAACCCGGAGAGGCGAGCCTTCATGGTCACCACCACATAGCTCACGTTGAACATCACGTGCGCAAGGATCAGCGTCAGTTCGCCGAGCGGAATCTGCAGGGTGACGAAGAGGGTGAGGAGCGAAGCGCCGAGCACGATCTCTGGCGTGGCGAGCGGAAGGAAGACGAAGAGATCGATCGCCTTGCGGAAGCGGAATTGATACCGCACCAGTGCCATCGCCATGAGCGTGCCGATGGTGGTGGCGATGATCGTGGAGAAAAGGGCGATGCGCAGCGAGGTCCCAACCGCCTTGACGAGCGTTGGATCACGGAAGAGCGTCAACCAGTTGTCAAAGGTGAATGAGGACCACGAGTAGTTTGATCGACCAACTGGATCGTTGAAGCTGAAGAGGGCGATGGTGATGATTGGGAGCATCAGATAGAGGAGCGCGAGGCTCGCGTAGATCACGAGGAAGCGAGAGGCGATCAGTCCACCGAGTCGCTGCAGCACGCGCATCAGATCGCCTTCGAAGTGAGCTCTTCGGTACCAAGCAGGCGCCCGTACAGTGCCACTCCAGCGAGGATGAGCAGCATCAACATGAAACTGAGCGCCGCCGCTGTTGGATAGTCACGGACAACGAGGAACTGTCGCTGGATGACATTGCCGATCATGGTCGTCCCAGGGTTTCCCAGCAACTCTGCATTGATGAAGTCACCGATCGCCGGAATGAAGGTGAGTAGCGATCCAGCGAAAATCCCGGGGATCGCAAGCGGCAGGGTGATGCGACGGAATGCACTCCAGCTGCTCGCATAGAGATCCTGCGCCGCCTCAAGCAGACGTCGGTCGATCTTCTCAAGGGATACGTAGATTGGGAGGATCATGAAGGGAACGAAGTTGTACGCGATCCCTGCGATCACGGAGAACGGGGTGTCTAGGAACCTTGCGGATGGGTCTATCAGCCCAATCGACTTGAGTGGGCCGAGGATGATTGAGTCGTCTCCAAGGATCGTGCGCCAGCCAATCGTGCGCAGCAGATATGAGGTGAAGAAGGGGGCAACGACAAGGAAGAGGAGGATACTTCTGGCGCGCCCCGCCCTAAATGCAATGAAGTAGGCGAGCGGGAAGGCGATCGCGAAGCAGAGGAGGGTTGCCGCAAATCCGTATTGGATTGAGCGAACGTACTGCTCCTGATAGGTGCCTAGCGCGTTCGGGTAGTTGACCCAGTTCGCAAGGCTGAAGCTGAACCCGCTCTCAAGTGTTCCGCTCCAAAAGCTGGAAGCGAACATCTGAATGTTTGGCGCAAGGTAGAACGACGCGAGCCAGGTGAGGCCTGGCGCCAAGAGGAGGAGCGGGACGAGCGCTGGGTGACGTCGAATCAGACCCATGCGCTCGTCCCTTCCCGCGTGTGAATTAGGCGCCGACGCCTTCGACGACCGCGCTGAACTGCTCGTCGAAGTACGCCTGGTCATCCGCGCTCACGTCACCCCAAACCTTGAGGCGCGACTTCGTCGCCTCGTCAGGGAAGATGAGCGGGTTTGTGGCGAGTGCCGGATCGATCTTGGTGATCTCTTCGGCCGCACCCTTCACTGGACAGATGTACTGCACATACGCCTCTACAATCGCAGCGATCTCTGGCTGGTAGTAGAAGTCAATCCAGAGCTCGGCGGTGTACTTGTTCTTCGCACCCTTCGGGATCAGCATGTTGTCTGTTGCGTACATGCCGCCCTCATCAGGGACGATGAACTCAAGCTCGGCCTTCTCCAACTGGATGATTCCTACGTCGCCCGACCAGGCGATCGCCGCGTAGGCGGCATCGTTGATCAGCAGCTCGGTATAGCCCTGGCCAGAGAGCTTGCGCACCTGCTCAGAACTGATCGCGTCTTGGAGCGTCTTGATCGCCGCATCAAAGGTGCCGCGAGTCGGGGCTGCCGGGTCAGCGCCATTGCCAAGCATCACGAGGCCAACGGTGTCGCGAAGTTCCGTGAGCAGCACGATCTTCCCCTTCAGCTTCGGGTCCCAGAGGCCTGGGACCTTGGTGAAGCGCGTCGTCTTCTTGGTGTTCA
>CAIZYO010000091.1 GCA_903937225.1 uncultured Chloroflexota bacterium
GCCGCCCTCATCAGGGACGATGAACTCAAGCTCGGCCTTCTCCGCCTGTATGATTCCTACGTCGCCTGACCAGGCGATCGCCGCATAGGCGGCATCGTTGATCAGCAGCTCGGTATAGCCCTGGCCAGAGAGCTTGCGCACCTGTTCAGAACTGATCGCATCCTGGAGCGTCTTGATCGCAGCATCAAAGGTGCTGCGAGTCGGCGCCGCCGGGTCAGCACCATTGCCAAGCATCACGAGGCCAACGGTGTCGCGAAGCTCGGTGAGCAGCACGATCTTCCCCTTCAGCTTCGGGTCCCAGAGGCCTGGGACCTTGGTGAAGCGCGTCGTCTTCTTGGTGTTCACGGCGAGGCCAGTCATCAGCGACTGCCACGGAGCCAGATAGTCGTTCCCTGGATCGGCGGCGCGCCCCTTGAATTCGTCGGCTAGATTCGCGACGAAGTTGGGCATGTTCGACTTATCAAACTTCTCCGCCCAGCCGAGGTCGACAATCTTCTTCGCCATCCATGTGGTCGGCGTGACGATGTCCCAGCCCGTATCCTGGCCCGCCTCGAGGGGGGCCTTGATCGTGCCGAAGAACTCGTCGTTGTCGAGGAACACTTCCTGGTAGTTCACTTTGGTGCCGTACTCCGCCTTGAAGCGGCGCAGGCTCTCTGACGTATCAGCAGTCGCTGTGTCTACGCCATCGTCAACGTCAATGTAATAGGTCCAATTGGCGAAGTTGATCTCTTCGCTTGGAACCTTCTCGCCGTCCGTTGATGCACTCGGTGCCGTTGAGCTTCCCGACGTGCCGCATGCGGCAAGGAAGGCGGCTGCGCCAGCGACGGCACCCGCCTTGAGGAGCGTTCTCCGATCAAGTTCCGTTCCGAACTTCTTCTCCGCGTCCATCCGTTACCCCCTTCTGCGCCTTAGGCGCCTGCGGCATCGCCAACGACGAAGCCATTTTCCGGTTTCCACGTGAGCGTGACACTCTCTCCAGGCCGCCAGGTGTCGCTCCGCGTGGTGCGATCCCTGTTCTGCTCGCTCACGAGCAGGCGTAGGCCGTTCTTCCCCTCGACGACGTACTGGGTGATCACGCCGAGATAGCTCGTGTCGACCACCGTCCCTTCAAGCGTGTTCCCCTTTGATTCCTGGCCTGGTTCGAGCAGCGTGAGCTTCTCTGGGCGCACACCGATCGCGCCGCTGTCACCAATGTCGCCAAGGCTCTTCGGTGCGCGCACTACGGCCCCTGATGGAAGCGTGACCGTCCAGTGATCACCATCGCTCCCGATCTTCCCTTCGAGAAGATTGCTCGCCCCTACGAAGCCGGCCACGAATCGTGTGGAGGGGCGCTCATAGAGTGTCTCTGGCCCCGCGAGCTGCTCATAGCGGCCTTTGTTCATGACGGCGATACGGTCAGACATCGTCATCGCCTCTTCTTGGTCATGCGTTACATAGATAAAGGTGATCCCGACCTCACGCTGGATGCGCTTCAGCTCAATGCCCATCTGCTTTCGCAGCTTGAGGTCGAGTGCGCCGAGCGGCTCATCAAGAAGAAGGACGGCTGGCTCATTCACGAGCGCGCGGGCGAGGGCAACGCGCTGTGCTTGACCGCCCGAGAGTTGCGCAGGGATCCGCTTCTCAAAGCCGACGAGCTGCACGAGCTCCATCGCCTCGCCAACACGGCGCTTGATCTCGTCCCCCTTGATCCCCGAGCGCCGCAGTCCGAACGCAACGTTCTCGTAGATCGTGAGGTGCGGGAAGAGTGCATAGCTCTGGAAGACGGTGTTGACGTCGCGCTCGTAGGCGGGGAGGAAGGTGACATCAACACCCTTCAACTCAATCAGGCCGCTCGTTGGCTGTTCAAAGCCGCCGATCATGCGCAGCGTGGTGGTCTTGCCGCAGCCGGATGGA
>CAIZYO010000092.1 GCA_903937225.1 uncultured Chloroflexota bacterium
CCTCCTTGACCTCACCGCTGACGTCCAGGAAGAGGTCACCGCAGGTCGACTGAGTGAAGGGCACGCCCGAGCGCTCGTCGGCCTCCCTGAAAGTGAGCAGGCGTGGCTCGCACGTAGTTTTGTGCGCGATGGGGTGACCGTACGAGGCGCTGAGGCGGCCGCTTCAACCATCCGAGAAGCGGGGCGCGGTACAATAACCACGAAGAAAACGCATGGAACTGCATCAAGTGGCGAGCTTGCGGCGGTCCAACGCGGACTTGAACAGGCACTTGGGACACCAGTGCGGATTAAGCCTGCGGGGGCCGGGGGTCAAATCGTCATTGAGTACTACTCGGCGGAAGAACTCGCAAGACTTGTCGACCAAATCAAGGGGGAACAGTAGTGGCGGGTAAGAAAAGCGGTAACGAAATCGCAAAAAAGCCAGAAAAACCCAGTTCTTCGCCAAAGCCTGCCGCTTCGGCAGGGAAGAAGGGGGGCGACTACGGCGCCTCCAGCATCCAAGTCCTTGAGGGACTCGATGCGGTCCGCAAGCGCCCAGGAATGTACATCGGCTCCACTGATGAGCGCGGCCTCCACCACCTTGTTTATGAAGTCGTAGACAACTCTGTTGACGAAGCGATGGCGGGACACGCCACGCGGATCGTCGTACGCATTCATAAAGACAATGCGATTGAAGTAATCGATGACGGTCGCGGCGTTCCTGTTGGTAAACACTCAACCGGAAAAGATGCGCTCGAAGTCGTGCACACCGTGTTGCATGCCGGCGGAAAGTTTGGCGGCGGCGGATACAAAGTTTCTGGTGGACTCCACGGCGTAGGTGTCTCCGTTGTCAACGCACTCAGCGTGAAGCTGCGCGTGGAATCGGCGCGAGATGGTCACGTATGGATGCAAGAGTACGAACGCGGCAAGCCAAAAACCAAAGTTGCAAAGATTGGCGCAGCGGGCACACGACGCGGCACGCGCACAATCTTCCATCCAGATCCTGAAGTCTTCTCCACCACTGAGTACTCGTTTGAAACGCTTGCAAATCGTCTGCGTGAATCTGCTTATCTCAACAAAGGCCTATGGCTCACGTTGATTGATGATCGCGCAGATCGCGAAGCAACCTTCTACTTCCAGGGCGGCATCGTCTCATTTGTTCGCCACTTGAATCGCCGACGCAAGACCACCCATGATCGACCGGTCTATTTGGAGCGCGTCGATGGAACTACAAGTGTTGAAGTTGCATTCCAGTATCAGAGCGACTCGTGGTCCGAGCCACTGCTCGCCTTTGCAAACAACATCAACACCGTTGATGGCGGATCGCACGTCACCGGATTCCGCGCAGCGCTCACCAGTTCGCTCAACGACTGGGGCCGAAAGAATGGCGCGATCAAAGACAACGACCCAAACCTGACGGGTGAAGATGTGCGCGAAGGGTTGACGGCTGTCATCTCCGTGAAACTCGTGGACCCGCAATTTGAAGGTCAGACAAAGGCGAAGCTCGGCACCGCCGAAGTGAAGGGGATTGTGCAGACGGCGGTCAACGCTGGACTCCTGCAATTCCTTGAAGAGAATCCGGGCGACGGCAAAGAGGTGATTCGACAAGCGCTGAATGCGGCACGCGGGCGCGAAGCGGCGCGCAAGGCGCGCGACCTTGTGCTGCGCAAAGGCGCACTCGAAGGGAGTGCACTGCCAGGGAAACTTGCCGACTGCCAAGAGCGCGATCCGGCAAAGTCGGAGCTCTACATCGTGGAGGGCGAGTCGGCCGGTGGTTCCGCAAAGCAGGGACGCGATCGCCGCTTCCAGGCAATCTTCCCGCTGCGTGGCAAGTTGCTCAACGTGGAGAAGGCGCGCATCGACAAGATCTTGGGGAGCGACAACATCCGCACACTGATCGTTGCACTTGGCGCAGGGATCCAAGACAGCAGCAGCTCATTCGATCTTGCGAAGCTTCGCTACCACCGCGTGATCATCATGACGGACGCAGATGTTGACGGTGCGCATATCCGCACACTGCTGCTCACCTTCTTCTACCGCTACATGCCCGCAATCATTGAAGCGGGCTACCTCTACATTGCACAGCCACCGCTCTACCGCGTCAGCACCGGCAAAGAGACGAAGTACGCCTCTTCGGAGAAGGAGCGAGACGCGGCCGTTGCTTCCTTCAAGACGAAGAACGTCAACGTGCAGCGCTTCAAGGGACTCGGTGAGATGAATGCTGAACAGCTCTGGGAGACGGCGATGAACCCTGAGAATCGTGTCTTCTTGCAGGCGCGGATTGAAGATGCCGCAGCCGCCAACGAGATCTTCGAGATGTTGATGGGCGAACGCGTGGAGCCACGTCGAGACTTCATTAAGGCTGAGGCGCGCAAAGTCCAGAACCTTGACGTCTAATCAGACAGTTCACATCAAACCAGACCAGACATTGAACGCATAGAAGGGAGGTGACGAAATGGCGAAGGGTCCAACAGGGAAGGGTCCGGTAGATAACGGCGCAGACGGGATCAGCCCGGGCGGCGTGAGCGTCACCAGCGTGAAGTCGATCCGCATTGAAGACGAGATGCGCACGAGCTACCTCGATTACGCCATGAGCGTGATCGTGGCCCGCGCCCTTCCAGACGTGCGTGACGGCCTCAAGCCCGTCCACCGCCGCATCCTCTACACCATGGGCGAGATGGGCCTCTCTGGAGGCTCCGCGTATCGCAAGTGCGCCGCGATCGTCGGTGAAGTCATGGGTAAGTACCACCCACACGGCGACGGCGCACTTTATGACGCACTCGTCCGACTGGCGCAGGACTTCTCCATGCGCCATCCGCTCGTTGATGGTCAGGGAAACTTCGGATCCGTTGACGGCGACTCCGCCGCTGCAATGCGATACACCGAGGCACGACTCACCGCCATCGCCGGCGAGATGCTCGCCGACATTGACCACGACACTGTTGACTTCACACCAAACTACGACGGCACGCAGAAGGAGCCGAGCGTCCTTCCGTCGCGCATGCCAAACCTTCTCGTCAACGGCTCGTCGGGAATCGCCGTTGGAATGGCAACCAACATTCCGCCGCACAACCTTGGCGAAATTGCGGACGCCGCGATCGCACTCGTTGAGAACCCACAGCTCACTGCCGAAGAGTTGAGCGCGCTCGTCCTGGCACCGGACTTCCCAACAGGGGGCGTCCTCTACCGCTACGACAATGTCAAGAATCCACTCACCGGAAAGTCGGAGCGCGTGGACGCCATCCGACAGATGTACGCGCACGGTCGCGGACGTGTTGTTGTGGAAGGGAAAACGAGCTTTGAAGAGGCCCGTGGTGACCGCACCGCGATCATCATTCATGAACTTCCATACCAGGTGAACAAGGCAACGCTCGTTGAGAAGATCGCCGACCTCGTGAAAGAGGGACGTATTGAAGGGATCTCCGACCTCCGCGACGAATCAGACCGCGACGGAATGCGCATCTACGTTGAGGTGAAGCGAGACGGCAATCCGCACAAGGTACTCAACAAGCTGTTGAAGCTCACGCCACTTCGCGCCGCGTTCAGCATGAACATGCTCGCGCTGGTTGACGGACAGCCGCAGACGCTATCACTCAAGTCGGTGCTGCAGCACCACATTGAACACCGCCGCATCATCGTCCGCCGCCGCACCGAGTTTGAACTGAAGAAGGCACAAGAGCGCGCGCACATCTTGGAAGGCCTCAAGATTGCGCTGGACAACCTTGATGCAGTGATCAAGACGATCCGCGCCGCCGCAGATGTGGATGTTGCGCGCGAACAGTTGATGGCCAAGTTCAAACTCAGCGAGCTGCAGGCGCAGGCGATCCTCGACATGCGACTCGCGCGGCTCGCCGCACTCGAGCGCAAGAAGATCGAAGACGAGTACCTGGAAGTGCTCGCGCTGATCAAGGAGTTGCAGGACATCCTCGCCAATCCGAAGCGCGTCTCCAAGATCATTGCGGCGGAGTACGCGAAGATGAAGGAGAAGTTCGGCGACAAGCGCCGCACGCGAATTGCCCAAGATGCAACCCGCGAAATGTCTGATGAAGACCTCATTGCCGACGAAGACGTTGTGATCACAATCAGCGGTCGTGGCTACATCAAGCGTCAGCCGCTCACCGCATACCGCCAGCAGCATCGCGGCGGGAAGGGCGTGCGCGGCATGACAACGCGCGAAGAGGACGCAGTAAAATCACTCCAGGTTGCGAACACGCACGACTGGGCCTTCTTCTTCACAAACAAGGGTCGCTGCTTCAGCACGAAGGTGCACGAGATTCCAGACGCGTCGCGTCAGAACAAGGGGATTCCGATCGTCAA